>NZ_JBMDWV010000099.1:0-41618 GCF_048594605.1 Spirosoma sp. | reverse complement strand
CCATCCCCATCGTGCAAGTCATCTCCATCAGCCATGGGGCCTGGCTGACCGTCTGTTTCAGCATCGTAATTCCCACCAAATGAGCCACCTAAGTATACGTTGGTATAAGGAGTATGTCGTGCGCCATTGCTGCTTAACAATGTACCGTAGCTATCAGGCGCATCCCCAAAATCGAGCTTTTGAGCAGCTAAATGTGTACTGCAGCACAGTATAAATATGCTCATTACAAAGCTACAGCGACGAAACTGTGATCGGGGAAAAGAGAAGTAAAGATTTTCAATCATGAGTAAATAGCAATAAACAGAGAGATGTGAATAGAAATCCTTTCTTTTAATTATCAAAATACAATTATTGGTAACCTAGCATTTAATAATTAGACATTATTTATATTTAATCTATAGAATAAAATATCTACGAAAACAAAATAACCCACTAGTAAATTATCTAGGTGAATTTAGTATGCAAGACTTCTCTTTTGTGCTCACGTCACGAGGACGTAGTATCAAAATCCGGAAATTAACTAAGCGGTAGGGTATAAAATGAGCGGTTCGCTTGTTCGGTACTAAAGCGCGGCATCCAAATCATAACCGTGCGTGATTATTACGTAAATGAAAGAGTCTACGAATCTGGTGGAGCGTCTGGGGTATGCCAAAACGCAAAAACTTTTGATCATCCACGCTGATGATTTTGGTCTGGCGCAATCAGAGAATGCAGCTACGATAACCACTCTGGAAACGGGATCAGTTAACTCGGCCAGTATTATGGTCCCCTGTGCGTGGTTCCCGGAAAGCGCTGCTCATGCGAAAGCCCGACCGAATGCTGATATCGGTATTCATCTTACCCTGACAAGCGAATGGAAGCATTACCGCTGGCGACCTATTCTGGCAGCCCACGAGGTCCCCAGCCTGGTAGACGAACAGGGGTTTATGCATGATAGCGTAGCAAACCTAATCCGTTACGCTACGGTAGAGGATATTGAAAAAGAGCTTCGGGCTCAGATTGAGCGGGGGATTCAGTTTGGTATCACCCCATCCCATCTCGACTCGCATATGTTTAGCCTGGTGGCAAAGCCTCAATTTCTAACGGTTTATCTGATGTTAAGTCGGGAGTACAAATTGCCACTCCTGCTTAACCAGGATTTTATTCGACGCACGGTCGGGTATGACATACATCCTTACATCACCAGCCAGGACGTACTGGTGGATCACCTGTACTCGGCTGAACCGAACGACTATGAAGCGGGGATGCTGGCTTTTTATAAACAAACGTTACAAAATCTGTCACCTGGCCTAAGCGAGATCATTCTGCATCCGGCTTACAACAATTCGGAAATGCAGGCCATTACCACGGAACACCCCTACTGGGCGGCCGATTGGCGCCAGTATGATTTTGATTTTTTCACAAGCGCTGAATGCGCAGAAATTATTCAGAAAGAGCAGATTCAATTAATCACCTGGCGCGAAATTCGGGAGAAACTATTCTGACTTAATAGGTCGGCCCGCTGAGATACCATCGGGCCGACCTAATGGTTTTATTTGACAAATAAGAGCTCCCGGTATTTTACGAGTGGCCAGTCCTCATCATCCACAATCTCTTCCAGTTTATCGACTTCGTAACGTATCAAATCGAAGTGATCTTTCACTTCGGTAGCATAAAGTCGGGCCCGTTCGGCGGTATCCGCTACGTTGTTGGCTTTTTTTCGCGATTCAATCATGGCCTCAACTCCTTTTTTTATGACCAGAACCCGGGTTGAAATTTCGCGCAGTATATCTTTGATTGGTTCCGCTTCAGCAACCATCCCTAATTCAACCAGATTTCGGGCGGTTTCAGCTAATTTATTCTGGTATTTCAGGGCTGTTGATACGACGTGATTCATTGCCAGATCGCCCATAACGCGCGACTCAATCTGTACGTTCTTGATGTATTTTTCCAGTTCGATCTCGTAGCGAGATTCTACTTCGGCATGGTTCATAATTCCTGTTCGTTCAAACAGTGCCAACGATTCGGGCAGCACAAAAACACCCAGGGCTTCCGGCGACGATTTGATATTAGACAACCCCCGTTTAGCCGCTTCCTCAACCCATTCTTCCGAATAGCCATTTCCCTCAAACAGAATCCGTTTTGAGTTAGCGTAGTACTCTTTCAATATATCGACGATTGCCAGTTCTTTCTTCTCCCCTTTCGCCAGTCGTACGTCCAGATCTGTTTTGAACTTATTCAATTGATCAGCCACAATAGCGTTTATCACCGTCATGGTCGACGCCGAATTAGCGGCACTGCCCACCGCCCGAAACTCGAATTTGTTTCCCGTAAAGGCAAAAGGTGATGTACGGTTTCGGTCCGTGTTATCACGCATCAGGCTTGGAATTCGATTTAATCCGAGTTTATAATAAACGTTATCCCCTTTGTTGATTGTTATTTCCGATTTGGTTTCGAGGTCGTTAAGCGCCTGTGTCAGCGTTTCGCCCAGAAAGACGGATACAATGGCAGGAGGAGCTTCGTTGGCACCAAGCCGGTGTTCATTGCCGGCCGAAGCGATGCTGGCACGTAACAAATCGGCGTTGTCGTGAACGGCTTTAATTACATTGACCAGAAACGTAATGAATCGTAAGCTTTCTTTGGGTCGCGTACTGGGCGCCAGCAGGTTGACGCCCGTATTGGTACCCATCGACCAGTTGTTGTGCTTGCCGCTACCATTAACCCCGGCAAACGGTTTTTCGTGAAAAAGCACTTTCAGGTTGTGTTTTTCGGCTATTTTTTCCATCAAGTCCATCAGGAGCGCGTTATGATCAACGGCCAGGTTGACTTCTTCAAAGGTCGGAGCTACTTCAAACTGACCTGGAGCGACTTCGTTGTGCCGGGTTCGAACTGGCATACCTAACTTCATGGATTCAAACTCAAAATCAACCATAAAGGCGTTGACCCGGGGAGGAATTGAGCCAAAATAGTGATCTTCCAACTGCTGACCACGCGCGGGCTGATGGCCAAATACGGTACGTCCTGTCAGCACCAGATCGGGCCGGGCGTAAAAAAGAGCCCGATCGACCACAAAATACTCCTGCTCAGGTCCAAGCGTTGGTATCACTTTCGTAATGTTCCGATCAAAGTATTGGCAGACAGCTGTAGCGGCTTTGTCTAATGCATTTAATGCTTTGAGCAGTGGGGTTTTGTAATCTAACGCTTCACCTGTATACGAAATAAAAACGGATGGAATACAGAGAGTTTTGCCCCCCGCTCCATTGTCCATCAAAAACGCAGGCGACGAAGGGTCCCAGCCCGTATACCCACGCGCTTCGAACGTATTACGAAGGCCACCGTTTGGAAACGACGACGCGTCGGGCTCCTGCTGCACGAGGGCACTTCCCTTGAACTTTTCAATGGCTTTTCCATCGGCCCCAACATCAAAAAAAGCATCGTGTTTTTCGGCCGTTTCGCCCGTTAGCGGCTGAAACCAGTGCGTATAGTGTGTAGCACCTTTCGACGTTGCCCACGATTTCATGGCTCCGGCAACCTCATCAGCAATGTTACGGTCAATCTGACCATTCGTGCTGACAGCCTCTGTTACTTTCAGGTAAGCTTCCGTTGAGAGCAAAGTCCGCATAACCTCGTTGCTGAACGTATTACTTCCAAAGAAATCACCAACACGCTCGGTCGGAGCAGTTACTAATATAGCCTGACGGCTTTGTGCAATTTCAAGAGCTTTGAATCGAAAATTCGACATTGTCTGGCTTAGGAATGTAGTGTAATAAAAAGTCAAACATAGGAAAAAAGGCGTTAGATACGGTACCAGTCGCGGTGGAAACATCACTCATTACTCAATCACCCACCACCCGTAGCTTTCCGGCTCAATTTCTACCGGTATTTCCACTTCGTAATTCCGGTTCAGTCGATACGTAGTGGCTTTCCCTTCGCTCTGACGTATCGTAACGGTTTCGCTAAGGCCGGTATAATACAGCGGCAATTTGATGGTGCGGTTGATTTTTACGTTCAGCGGGTTAAAAATCTGTACCAGCCCTTTTTCTTTTAAGCCCGGATTTACGTGCATGATCCCATCCCAGTCACGACCGTCGGGTCGACGTAGGTGAACGATATCGGAGTTGAGAATAAGGCGGTATTTTTTGTACCAGTCGATAACCCGCTTGACGGTCTGTTTTGTGGCTTCGGTATCGTACAAACGCGGCCCCCGATAACAGGCCTGCACACCAGCACCGTAATATTGCATCATGAGTTGTTCGTAATCCTGAAGATGTTCGCTCAGCGGCTCCAGTACGGCTTCGGGTCCTCCACCCTGGTATTTGGTGAGTGGCACAAACCCCCAGCCCATTGCCGGTGTTTTCTCCCAGGTTCCGTCGAAAATATTCTGCCGGTTCAGAAGTTTCTGCTGCTCGCGCGACAGCGAAAAGTTGACCTCCCGGTACCCAAGCGCAATTTTATTCGTACCATCCATAAAGTACCAGTCCGGCGCGTTAATGTAAACGCCTATCTCGTTCAGGAAGCGGTAAAATCCTTTCTGCATTTCCATCTGTACCCATTGCGAATCCTCCAGTCCTTTATGCCCCGGATGTTTGGTCGATGCGCAGACATCGCCGGGATAAGGTCCATCGTGTTCGAGAAGATCGAAACCTGTTTCACCAATAAATTTCTTTAAACTATTCAGGTAATTAATCCCCCACCTGCTGGCCAGACAGGGAGCGTGTCCAAAGAAAGCGCCTTTATCAGGCAAACCCGTTTTGGGGTCGATTACATCGGTTTCGTCGTCAATCCGTCGGCTACTGAACAGCGAGTATCCCCCAAGCAGAATGCCTTTGCTATGCGCATAATCGGCCAGGTCTTTAAATTTCCGGATGTTTGCTTCGCCTGTATCTTCCATATTCAGGCCGCTGCCAAAACTCAGGATAACCATCTCATAACCCGTTTCGGCGCACTGATCGATTACGTTTTTCACGGTTGCCGGGTCGGTACTGACCAGGTGCATGAAAACAGGATTTTGTGTCGTCCAGGGCGTAACGGTCCGATAAAACCGCCGACGTGCGAGACCATTACGTTCGCGGTCGTACGAATCCAGCAGCAACTCATAGGTACGTATTGATGTGTATGTTTGCGCTGGTTCCAGATCTATACCAATCCCGATCGTTGGATAAACTTCTAACAGACAGGGCGTTTCGTAGTTGTAATTGACCTGCGACGTATAAAGCGAATCGGTTTTCCAGTGCGTCGCCTGATCTGACAGATCGTACCGCATAGCATTATTGAATGCGAAATTGTTTTCGATGTAAATCCGCTGCGGCTTTTTCATCTGATCGGGTTTCCCCACCACGGCAGATTCTTCTTCGGGCGTCGCCAATATCTCGTTGATGACCTGATTGATGTGGATGGATTTCTGGCTTTTATTCTCAACCGTCAGCCACTTGCAAAGGGCCGGAATGCCGTCGTAGAGGGCGTAGTGAACCGCTACGTTGACACCTTGCAGCTCCGGCAGTTTTGATTCAAAAAACAAGGTTAATTCCCGGCCTGTCGGCTGGCTCCGGTTCATTGTCCAGGTGCGAGGCTGCCAGTTCACATATGATTTCAGGGGTGTAACAGCGAACGTTTTAAACTGAAAATCAGCTGAATCGGCCGCAAACTTATCAAGCCACTCTTCGCGCAGATACGCGTGTTCTTTCTGGCCATGTAAACCACCAACCTGATACGTTCTCCCATTCAGCGTCAGTTTGGCTTCAGGCCGAACGGAGCGTACAAACTGTTCATTCGTAGAAAGATTCTGATAATCGACAGTTGCCAGATTCGGACTCACCCGGAATCGGCGTGCTACTAATCCATTCGAGAGTACCAGCTCTCTGCCTTTGTTGGCTTGAAACACGCCTGCTTTCTGCATAACGGCTTTAACCAACCAATCACCCTGGAACGTAGCGGGTTTATAACTGGGCAAAGATTGCATTTGACCGAAGCCGGTAGAGACTACCAACCAGCAGAAAGAGCAAAGGAGTCGGCGCATAAATTTGACAAAAAGTATTTACTCTCTGTAAAGAGTGCGGAACGCCTTAACTTACTGACTACTGATCATTACTTATCTTCCGTTCACTCAATACTAGTTGCGTATTAGTCAGACAGTTATTTATCTTTACAGCGCACACAAACAAAAATGCCGGTGCCTACCATTGCTTAAGAAACCCCAGCTCGGGTTTCCATACCTTCCCCAGAATTTCGACCGACAGCGGCTCGACTGATTTGTTACGCTTCAGTTGCCCATCTGGTCACATTCAGTCTGCTCTTTTAATGGCCGGAATGAGTCACTACGTGCTCACAGGCTTTCTATTTGACTAATCGCTAAAGCATCCTTGTCGCAACGTCGGTAACACCAACGATTTTGATTTCGTCCCGGTTTTATCCGCGTTACGGCGTTATTTTCTTTCCAACCAATGAACACAATTGTTAATAACGAGTGGTATAAAGATTTTTTCTCTGGTCTAAATTGCGAAATGTGGGAAAAAGCGGTTCCTGCAGAATGGACCGAACGGGAGGTAACTTTCCTATTGGACGTATTGAACTGCGCTCCCCGTTCGAGTATTCTGGACGCCCCCTGCGGGTATGGACGTCATGCTGTTGGGCTGGCAAAACGAGGTTTTCAGCTTACTGGAATCGATATTTCCGCTGAATATATCGCTAAACTAGCTCAACAGGTCAATAAGGAGCAATTGCCCATTCAGCTCATGCACGCTGACATCATAACAACTCAATTCGAGCATTTCTTTGACGGAGCGTACTGCATGGGCAATAGCTTTGGTTACGTAGATTATGAAGGTATGGTCGATTTTGTCCGGAACGTATCGTCGGCCTTAAAACCGGGCGCCCGCTTTGTTATTAATTCGGGTTTGCTCGCAGAAAGTGTTCTGGCTCATTTTCCTAAAACCGGCCACTACGAACTCAGTGATCTGACTGTCGATATTAATAATTCCTACGTAGTAACCGAGAGCTGCATGGTCACGGAGCTTACTTACACCATAAACGAACGTATTGACAAGCAGCGATTTAAGCACTACGTATATACGCTATCTGAAGTAAAACGATTGCTGGCCAGTTGTGGACTTCATGTCCTTGCCGTCTATAATTCAACCGACAAGCAGCCGTATCAACTGGGTGACCATCAGGCGTATATAGTAGCGGAAAAAGTCTAGTTCGCTTTGCACCAATTCGATCCGTTTGCCAAACTAATTAGACTGTTTAGAGTTAGAACGCTAAGGTATGTTATTGGAAACTACTCGCTAACGAGTTAAAAATAAGGGAAGTATGCAGGGAGAAAACGTAAAATATATTGCCAGACTCGCGCTGGGAAGTATGTTGATTTTTGCGGGAATCAGCCATCTGACATTTGCCAGAAAAGAATTCAGGGCACAGGTTCCAGACCCGATTCCCTTACCGAAAGACGATACGGTTGTGTATTCAGGAATAGCCGAAATCACGTTGGGCAGTAGCCTCGTGTTCACCGACGAAGAACATCAAAAAACCGTAGGAAAAGTAGCCGCTGCTTTTTTTACAGCGGTTTTTCCCGGCAATATTTCTCAGTACGTCAACAAGCGGGATGCTTTCGGCCTGGATACGGACCGGAAGCGGTTTATCCGCTTGTTTTTCCAACCCGTTCTTATCTATTGGGCGCTGAAAAGTACCGATAACATTTAGAGCATTGCCATATGGTAGGGACGTAACGTATTACGTCTCTACCATATGCTATTTAGCTTCTTTCTTCACGATTCGGTCGGCCAGTTCAAGATTCAAAGACTTGATGTTGGCTAACACCAGTTCGGCAATTTTACGGGCGCCGATTTCGCTGAAATGCGTATTATCTTCCTTACCATCGGGGTAATTAGGATGCTCGCCAGGGGCCAGTTGGAGAAACAGAAGTTTTGAAGTCTCAGGACCAAATTGCTGCAGAAGCTCCTGACTTTGGGTGTCTAAATCAATCATCGGGGTTTTGTATTCACGGGCAACAGTGCGCACGAGTTCAGAATAGGCAGTATGCGTTCCCTGGATTTTTCCGGCCGGGTCGAACGAACGTCGGGCTACGGGCGTAATGAGTACCGGGTTTGCTTTCTTCGTCCGACTTTCCGTAATAAACCGGATAAGGTTTGCCCGGAAATCGGCTTCAGTCGTATAGCTTTTTTTCGTTGGCACTTCGTCGTTATGCCCGAACTGAATCAAGACGTAGTCTCCTTCGCGCAGGTTGTCGGAGATAGGTTGCCAGCGGTTTTCTTCAATGAAGGTTCGGGTGCTACGTCCGTTCATCGCCCGGTTATCGACCGTTACGCTTTCGTCGAAAAAATAAACGAACGGCATGCCCCAGCCAGCTTCGGGATACGCTTTTTTCTCCTTGATCGACATCGTTGAATCACCGATCAGGTAAACGGTAATTTTATTGGGCGGGGACGTAAATGCCAGCAACGATGTCAGACTGAGACAGGTAGCGGTTTTGAGAAAACGATGGCGATTCATTTTTGTATTTTGTTACGTTCACAGTACTGTCTGATTCTACTTACCCCACTTTTTTAGCCAGTTCGGATAATCGATTGTCAATAACCTGGCGGGCCAGGTGCCGTAGTACGCATAGCCAACACGCCGTTCGTTTTCGATGTCGGCGAGTTTATCTTTCTTCACACTGTCACGACCGCAAAAGAAGGGTCGATTTGTATCGAGGTCGTAGAACCGCGCCCACAGTGTAGATGTCGGGTCCGATACCACGACTCGGTCTCGCCCTTTCGGCTGACTCGGATCGGTAAATGTTTTAACGGCAATACCGGATATTTTGACGGATTCGAGCCAGGCTACTGCGGCCTGAATCGCCTGTTTTACTGCTGGCGAAGGGTTATCCAGATGCATTAAAAACTGAATAATTCCGACCGACTCATTTCCACTCAGTGAAGGCAACTCGAACGCGCGGGCTTTTACGGGCTGGAGCGTGTGACGGTCGTGCTGAGCGCACCAGGCAGTCAATTTTCCCTGCTGTCGATACTGGGTTTTCAGTATGCACTGCACGCCACGATTGACGGCTTCCCGTGCGCGTTCTCTTAATACGTTGTCCACTACGTTAAATCCATCGGTTCCATGAGCGGCACGATCCATCACCCAGAGCACATCGACCATTGCCTGATCATTGTAGGTGATCTGCCCATGATAGCTACTCGAATCGGGGAAAAACTGCGGCCAGCCCCCAGCCGTATTCTGAGCAGAAAGCAGGTACGCTATCCCCCGTTCGGCCGCTTTACGGTAGTTCTCATTTTTCGTTTGGTTGAACGACGCAATCAGGTGATTGATTTCGTGGGTTGTTGATCGGTCGTCGATGGTCGCGTCGAATTTTGATTTTTCAGCGATGAGGGTTTGCTGTTGCGCTGGCGTTATGTCCCGCTTATAGTTTATCGGATCGCCACCGGGCTGGGGCCAGCCACCGTTGCTACGTTGGTACAACAGCATCCGTTCCGACACCGAATCGACAGGAACCTGCGCCGTTGCACTGATGATGAATCCTATAAAAGGTAGAATGGACACTAACGAGATACGGACAAGCATCCGCACAGTAACGATTGCTTCTTCCCTACTACGTATCATCTGCCAATTATTCAGCATTTTACCGTATTTAACAAGGTTTATTTAGCGGCCGACAGCATCAACTGTTTCTCCACAGCTCCTTTGTTGAACGAAGCTTTTGTAGTAGCCTTTGTTGTATCAGTATTAGTCACCTTAATGCCCTGGCTACGTTCTCCATTGATATCGAAAAGAAGCTCGGCTTTGGGATTATACTGGATGGAATTGAACGTAAGATTGCTACTGTTGTCTACAAAAATGACGGGCTTTGTGCTCTTGGTGATCAACTGGATATTGTCCAGATGAATCCCGCTTGCATCCGTCAGTTCAACTCCTTTATCGGTTTGAAGGACCATATTCGCCAACGTAATGTTTTTGATGGGCATTTCCGATAAGCCGCGAATGAATACACCCTTTTCGGCACCGTTGCAGACGATGTTTTCAAATTTCATGTCCCGGAATACGGGGGTACCTTCGTTCACTACCGGGCGTTCATCGCGCTCGCCGTCCGTTGCGAATTTCACGAAGTAATACATGTCGAAGAAAATGGCTTCTCCGGCAATGTCTTTCATATAAATATCTTTCGCGTAAATATGCTCGACTACTCCGCCCCGGCCACGTACTGACTTGAAACGCAGCCCTTTATCCGTTCCCATAAATGTGCAATTATAGACGAACAGGTTACGGGCTCCTCCGCTCATTTCACTACCGATTACAAAACCACCGTGTCCATTATAGACCGTATTGTTACGGATTACCCCGTTTTCGGTCGGCATACCGCGTTTACGGCCTTCTTCGTCTTTGCCTGATTTAATGCAGATTGCGTCATCGCCAACGTCGAGCGTGCACCCTTCAATCAGAAAGTTTTTGCAGGATTCGATGTCCATGCCATCGCCGTTATGCGCATACTCTGGGTTTTTGGTCGTTACGTTCCGAATGGTGAGATCCTGGCACATGAGCGGATGCAAACACCAGGCGGGCGAATTCTGAAACGTAACGCCTTCCAGCAGGACTTTTTTGCAGTTAGTCAGCACCACCAGATTTGGCCGCAGGTAATCTTTAATATCGGCAAAATCCTGTGGTGATTTTCCCGCTACCAGCAGCATACTTTTGCCCTCTACACTCGCCCGCTTAAACTGCTCACTTGGGTACCAGACTTTGCCATCGTCCTTCAAAACGCCCCCCGACTCTATCTTTTCTTTCCACTGGCTCTCAGTAAGTTGCCCTTTGTTCACAGCCCGCCATACGTCGCCATTGCCGTCTACAATACCCTGGCCCGTAACGGCTACGTTCTCTAGATTTATTCCCGAAATAGGCGACTGATTACGCGCGGCCCGCTTGCCTTCGTAAACGCCTTCCACCAACGCATACTGGCTTTTATCGGTCGTAAAGAGCAACGTAGCGGCTTTTTTGAGATGCAGATTGACGTTACTTTTCAATTCAACGGGCCCTGTTATCCACAGTCCGCTCGGTACCAGGACAACGCCCCCTCCTTTCTGACTACAGGCGACTATGGCTGCGTTGATGGCTTTGGTGTTCAGCGTAACACCGTCGGCTTTAGCTCCGTATTTCAGGATGTTGACGGTATCTTTCCGAAAGGTTGGCTGAGCAATTTTTGGCAGGTTGGTCCAGCTATAAATCGGTGGCGTCTGGGCCTGTACTGATGAATTGATTAATACAAAAGCGGCTGCGCTCAGCAGGGTCAGGTTTTTCGTCATGTCGGTTCATGAAAGCAGCCGGGCTGCTCAATTTTGTATTGAATTTTGACGAACAAATTGACTTAAACAACGAGAAAAGAGCTTCTTTTTACGCAATCGTTCCCGGTAACGTTGCCAGAGGTAGTAAAATCAGAAGTAACTTGATGCTTAAAAAATATACCGACGCTGCATTTTCCATGCTCTTCTGCATAAGATCGAAAAACCTTCGATCGTAGAATAATCCAATTCTCCACAACCTTAACGTGCTACGTTTGTATGCCCCGCTTGCTGCTGTTCAATTACAAAAAGCCAGAATCTTCTTGAAAATGGCCAAACTGCAATCGTTCCCGGGAACGATTGCGCAGAAATAGTCAAATAATACCTTGAGAAAATGCTTATTCAGGTATAGCCTTGTTAAATAATCATTAAAAACCGAGCGACTTGTCAACTTATTCTTTCTCGAAAAATTAGCAATCTCAGGCTCTATGAAACACGTCTTATTTACTTTTTTTATGCTCCTGGTAATGGTCGCGGCACAGGCACAGGGAACGCGGCAGATTACAGGGAGAGTCACCGACGAACAGGGGGGTGCTTTGCCCGGCGTAAGCATCGTCCGGAAGGGGTCTCAACAGGGTACGACAACGGATGCCGATGGAAAATACAACCTCTCCGTTACCGGACAGGACGCTACGTTGATTTTTTCGTACATCGGCTACCTTACTCAGGAACTCCCCCTGGGCAATAACTCGATGCTGGACATTGTCCTGAAAACCGATACGAAATCCCTGAATGAAGTGGTGGTGGTCGGCTATGGTACACAGCGCAAAGCCGAGGTCGCTACGGCTGTTGGAAGTATTGAAGGACGTACCATTGCCGAACGGGGTACGGTGAGCCCATTACAGGGCGTACAGGGTCAAATTGCCGGGGTCGATATTTCGGCAGGATCGGGCCGGGCCGGAAGCAATTATTCCGTTCAGATTCGTGGGCAGAACTCGCTCGCAGGTGGGCAACCGCTCTACGTTGTCGATGGGGTGATCGTACCGGATATCAACTTCCTGAATCCACAGGATATTGCCAAAATGGACGTATTGAAAGATGCGGCATCGACAGCGATTTATGGATCGCGCGGATCGAACGGGGTAATTCTGGTGACGACGAAAGGTGGTGGCTCGGTGAAAGGCCATTCGACCATTTCGTATGATGGCTACGTGGGTATCCGCGAAGTGGCGCGTATGCCGCGTTTTATGACTGGCCCGGAGTGGTGGGAATATCGCCAGAATACTTTCATTTCGCCGGAGCTGATTGCCGGACGTACTAACTATACCAATACAATTGGCTCACTCGATAATCCGCTCATTCAGCAGCGCGTAGCGAACAATGATTATACCGACTGGCGGAGCCTGGTGCTACGTACTGGTACGCAGGCTAACCACTGGCTGACCTTCTCCGGCGCCAGCGACAAAAACACCATTCAGTATCTGATTGGTGCCGGCTATCAGAAAGAGAAAGGGAACCTGCTGAACGAAGACCTCGACCGATACAATTTCAAAGCTAGTCTGGACGGTAAAATCAACGATACGTGGTCGGCGGGTATGAGCGTAAACTTCTCCCTGACCCAAACCGAGCGCGGTAGCGACGACGCTGTTCGGAATGCCTTTAACATGGCACCGATTTTTAAGCCTTACGACGACAATGGCAATTTGATTTTCCGGCCCGGCCAGATTCCGGTTCCGGGTAGTTCGGTCATCTCAAGCGTAACCAGTACGGTAAACCCGCTACTCGAAATCCCGAATACAGAGAACAACACCCGCCGGGTATTTGGCGTCGGAAATCTTTACCTGAAGTTTGCGCCGGTAAGCTGGTTTGAGCTGAAATCGACGTTCTCGCCCAGTATGAATTTTGAGCGTAATGGCCGCTACTGGGGTTCGTTGACGGGCGTCGGCGAAGGTTTATTGCCGGATGCACAACGGAGCAATCAGCAGTCGCTTTCCTATATTTTCGACAATATTGCCACGATTCGGAAAAACATCGGCGACCACAACTTTACCGTAACGGGTCTGTACAGTATGCAGAAAGATCGCTTCGAAAGCGACGGTCTGCGGGTGAACGACCTGCCGTTCAATTCGTCATTTTATAATCTGGGTTCGTCCACCAATCGCCAGTTAGCGATCAGCGCCTTCAGCCAGTTCTCAATCATTTCGTACATGGCTCGTCTGAACTACGCGTACAAAGGCAAGTACTACGCTACGTTGGCAACCCGCTGGGACGGTTCTTCGAAACTAGCCGATGGCCATAAATGGTCGACCTTCCCATCGGCGGCTGTTGCCTGGCAACTTTCCGACGAAAATTTTCTCAAATCGGCGAGTTACCTTACCGAACTGAAGCTCCGTTTCAGCGCCGGGATTGCGGGCAACAATAACAACATCTTCCCGTACGAAAGTCAGATGACCCTGAGCGATCCGGCTTTTTATGACTACGGCGGAACGGTATCGCTTGGGTACGCTCCCAGCCGCCTGCCAAACCCATCACTCACCTGGGAACGTACCCGCGAGTTTGACCTGGGACTGGATTATGCATTCCTGAACGGTCGGATTTCCGGTACGATCGATTTGTACGATAAACTGTCGAAAGGTGTTTTGATGAACCGCGACATTCCGATCGAAACCGGCTGGACAGCCATCAAGGATAACGTAGGTTCGGTACGTAACAAAGGGATTGAATTCTCCCTGCGGACTGTGAACGTAACGGGCAAAAACTTCTTGTGGAATACCTCCTTTACGTTCTCCCGTAACAAAAATTCCATCGTCGATCTGCTCGATAAAAAAGAAGATCTGGTGGGTAACTGGTGGTTCATCGGGCGGCCGATAAACGTTAACTACACCTACGTATTTGATGGTATCTGGCAGGAAAGCGAGCGCGAACAGGCGCTCAAATATGGTCAGTCGCCGGGCCAGGCAAAGGTGAAAGACCTCAACAACGACGGTAAAATCAGTAGTTCCAACGACCGCGCCATCATCGGCCAGAAAGATCCGAAATGGACGGGCGGTTTCTCAACCCAGGTGACGTTCAAAAACTTTGATCTGTCGGCGTCGATGTTTGCCCGCCAGGGCGCCCAGGTGTTCAGCGCGTTCCACAGCCAGTTTCTGAACTACTCCGACCGCGGTACGGACAAACTCTACACGGATTACTACATGTCGGCCAATAAGGTTACGCCAACACGCCAATCCAATACGTATCCACAGCCCAACAACATAGGTCCATACTGGACGGGTGTCAATGGCGTCGGCTTCTACAAGGACGTATCGTTCGTAAAAGTGCAGAACATCGTGCTGGGTTATACGCTCCCCTCGACCCTGCTCCAGCGAGTCGGTATCCGGAGCCTGCGCGTATACGCTAACGTACTGAATCCGTTTGTCTGGACGAAATATGACGGTTTCGACCCCGAATACGCCAGCGGTATCGATCCAACGACCAGCTCGTCAGTTTCGAACACAACTACGGGTTCGGTCAATAACACCGGTCCCAGCACCATTACGTATCAGTTTGGCCTGAACCTCAAATTCTAATCGAGACACAATCTATGAAGACTATAAAAATTGCCGGTCTGTTACTCGGTCTGCTGCTTTCGGCAGGTGGCTGCAATGACTTTCTGGAAGAGCAGAATAAATCGAATGTCGTAGCCGATCAATACTATGCGACCAACGAAGGTTACGAAAAATTAATCAATGCTTCCTATTCGTCGCTACGTACTGTCTATGCGCAGCCCTGGGTGTTCTGCGCCGGTACCGACATGTACGTAACGGGGCGCTCTACGCAGCCTGAGGGGCTGAGCGAATACCGGAACCTGATACCTGATGACCCGGAAGTGCTAACGTTTTACACGAACGTGTACAAGTCCATCCAGCTTATCAATACGGCTCTGTATTTCAACGATAAAACGACCAACGTATCAACTTTGGGGGCACGCAAGGGTGAAATGAAGTTCCTGCGGGCTTACGATTATTTTCTGCTGGTACAAACCTTTGGCGGAGTCAGTATAGTAACGGATCGCTTCACCGCTCCGGTCGAATCGTTCAAGCGGAATACGGCGCAGGAGGTTTACGATTTTGTTATCAAGGAAATGACCGAAGCGCTGGAGCTGGTACCGGAAACAACGCCCAACTTTGGTCGCGTCACGAAACGGGCCGTTCGGCACATGCTTGCCAAAATTTACCTGACTCGCGGTTACGAAACGTTCGCCGGTGCCGACGATTTCAAAACGGCTGCTACGTATGCCGATGCGGCCATTGCCTCGCAAACGCTTACTACGTCCTTCGAAACACTGTTTTATCCGGGCAACGAGAAAAATTCGGAAATTCTATTTTCGATTCAATGGGATGCTACGTCGTTACCAACAGCTACCACGGGCGGCAACACGCAGGCGGCTTATTTTGGCCCCTACATGGGCGGTCAGGGTGCCGTAGAGGGCTATCCATACCGTACGTATACGCTTACCCCAACAATGTACGTATTTGATCTGTTTACGCAGAACGACGCCCGTTTCGACGCTACGTTCATGATTACGTATTACCAGCGCTATTACGACTACTATACCCGCGCTAACGAACGTAACACACTGACGGTGAAGTACTACTACGCTCCCAAATGGGCCAGTAGTGCCGCCGACATTGCCGCCTGGCGGGCTGCCGATCCCACTCGCCGGAACAACACCATCGTGTACCCAAATGTGGGCACCGCCTGGGAAGCCAGCCAGACCGTTACCCTGGACAATTTCACCCCTACGGTCAAAAAGTTTGACGATCCATCGGCACAGTTTGGTCCAACGACCAGCACCCGCGATTTCTTCGTTGCCCGATTAGGCGAAACCTATCTGATTGCGGCTGAAGCGTATTTTAAAGCTGGCAACACGGCTACAGCGGCCGAACGAATCAACGAGGTTCGGCGCAGAGCAGCTAAACCAGGCGCCGAAGCGGCCATGAAGATTACCCCATCGGACGTAACCATTGATTACATTCTGGACGAACGGGCCCGCGAGTTGGTTGGTGAATACCATCGCTGGTTCGATCTGAAACGCACGGGTACGCTGATTGCCCGCGCCCGTAAGTACAACAAAGACGTGAACAAATGGTACAACAACGGCGTCGATCCGTTCCAGGGCGTTGGTGGACAAAACAAGATTTTGAGACCCATCCCAACCCGCGCGCTTGATTTGAATCAGGGTGAGTTTGCGCAAAATCCTGGGTATTAATTTTCAAAATAGATTAAAACGGTTCAATTCCCTCAAGTGTCCTGGCCTGTTCTCAGACTGCGACTTCTTTAGGGTATTGAACCGTTTTTCACTTTGGTAATTTTGTGTTTTTTTATGACATAAGTCATACTGCTCATATTTACGGTGAATACTATTTGTAATAAATCTAAATAAAAGTAGTTTTGTGGCGGTCTTTTGAGTGCGACCAAAAAATTGCCATCGATGAAATTCACCTATACACTATTATTTGCATTAATCACCTACGGTACCTTTGCCCAGAACGGGATCATCAAGGGCCGGGTAACTACCGAGAACGGCGACCCTGCCGAGCTGATTAATATTATGTTAAAAGGCACCGGCAAAGGCACGATATCGTCGGCTTCCGGTGAGTTTTCTCTGACCGACTTGACGGCCGGTAAATACCAGCTGATCGCATCGGGCGTTGGCTACTCAACAATCGAACGGCGCGTTACCCTGGCGGCTGATGAGACAATAACGCTTAACCTGACTGTTCAGGAAAATGCACAGCAACTGCAAACCGTAGAAATTACTGGCCGTCGGGAAACGACCTATAAAAACGACGTATCATTCATTGCCAGCAAAACGGCTACCCCACTTAAAGAGATACCGCAGGCCATCAGCTACGTAACGAAAGAAGTGCTACGTGATCAGGGCGCGTTTACGATGGGCGACGCCGTAAAGAACATGAGCGGAGTGAACCAGTTCACGTTTTACGACGACCTGACTATTCGCGGTTTCCGCATGAACGGCGGCAGTACGACGCAGTTGTTCAACGGATTACGTACGTTTTCGGGTTTCTGGAAACAGCCGCCCGTCAATTATCTGGAACGGGTAGAAGTCATTAAAGGAGCGGCTTCGGCGCTGTACGGTAATACGTCGCCGGGTGGTACGCTGAACCGGGTCACGAAAAAACCGCTGACAACCACGCAGAAATCGCTGATGTTCACGACGGGCAGTTTCAACACCATGCGCGTGCTGGCCGACTTTACGGGCCCAATGAACGAGAGTAAAACCCTGCTCTACCGCCTGAACCTGGGTTACGTAAACGCGCATGGTTTCCGGAATTTACAGTTCGACAAAAACATCATCATTGCTCCGTCGGTCTCGTTCCTGCCTACCGATAAAACCCGCATCAACTTCGACCTGGTTTACAACAAATCGAACAGTCGGCTCGACCGGGGTCAGTCGGTAGTTGGTAATGATCTGTATTCCAGCTCAATTGCTACGTCGCTGAATGCTATCAACGATTACCTGAATGAAGAAACGTACCTGATCACTACGTCGCTCAATCATCAGTTCAGCCAGAATACGTCGTTCAACATGGCTTACTTACGAACCGGCTACACGGAGGATTTGCTCGAACATCGGAGCAGCAACGTCAACGGTATCGACTCGTCCGGAGCAGCTATTCCCAATCTGGTAGCCCGTCAGGTTTTTGTTCGGCAAACCAAATCGTTTATGGACAATGTCTCGCTGTTCCTGAATCAGAATTTCCGCACGGGCCGGGCGGAGCATAAGCTGGTCGTTGGCTACGATTATATTCAGTCGACAACGCCGAAAGGATCGGGGCAACAAACGGCCAACGGCTATCTGCTGAAAGCGGGCGGGGCCGCTGCCTACAATGCGAAACGCCCTGATTTATACCAGTTTTACAACTATACATTTAATGGCGTTACGCGGAGCATTCCCAAACCGAACGTAGCACACTACGATCTGACGCAGCAAAATAACCAGTTGGAAGACCCCTCCAAATATACCTACAACGTAACGGCTAATGCCGCTACTACGCCCATCTTTTACTCACTGCATGGTTTGTACCTGCAGGAACAACTGAAACTGGATCGGCTGCAAATTCTGCTCGGTTTACGGTATGATACGTATATCGACAAGAAAGGTTACACGACCACAAACGAAAGTAACGTAACGCAGCACGCCCTCCTGCCCCGCATTGGCGCGGTATATAGCGTAACGAAAAACATTAACCTGTACGGTACGTATACAAAAGGATATAACCCACAGGATGCTACGGTCCAGAGCGATCCCACAACGGGCGGCCCGTTTGATCCAATCCAAAGCTCACTGACCGAATTTGGCGTAAAAACTGAATGGCTGGACGGACGGCTGACGGCCAATGCGTCGATCTATGACATTACACAAAGCAATACGCTTTACTCAGCCAATGCGGCCAACAACCCAAATCTGTTGATGCAAATCGGTCAGGAGCGGGCCAAAGGAATTGAACTGGACGTAACGGGCAATATTCTGCCAAACTGGAATCTGATCGTTACGTATAGTTACAACGACGCCAAAATTACCGACGCCGGAACGCGCGCAGCCGATCAGGTGCTGGTGAATATGCAGAAGCCCAATGCGCCAAAAAATCAGGGAAGTTTATGGACGAAGTATACGTTTACTACCCAGAGTCTGAAGGGACTAGGCCTGGGCTTTGGTGGAAACTTTGTGGATCAGCGTAACTTATCACTGAACAACACGCAGACGATTCCGGCGTATACGCTGCTCAACGCTGCAATGTATTATCGGATCGACAAGTTTCAGTTTCAGGTCAACCTGAATAATCTGGCCAACAAAACCTACTGGGTGGGCGGCTACGATTACCTGCGGCTGTTCCCAGGAGCTCCGCGCAACTTTATGGCAACCGTTTCCTATACATTTTAGGTCTCTCGACAGGACTGACAGGGTTAATCAATCCTGTCAGTCCTGTCCAAAAGCATATGGCATCACTCGGAAAAACCATCGCGTCAAAACTGCATTTATGGCTGGGGCTTGGCTCCGGCCTTATCGTTTTTATCGTTGCGCTTACGGGCTCTTTGCTCGTTTTTGAAGAAGAGCTGGAACCGATTCTCTATGCTCAGTTTCATACGATTACGCCACCAGCCAATGCCCGGCGGCTCCCGCTCGACAGCCTGGTTACGGCAGCAACAACGCGGTTTCCGGGCAAGAAAGTCAGTCGTATTGAAATAGAACCTGAACCCGACCGTACGGTTATTATCGGGATTCAGCAGAGCAAAAAAGCGAAAGACGTTTTATCGGTAGCCGTTGATCCGTACACGGCGCAGATCGCTGATTACCGTCAGGAGGAAGCTGCTTTTTTCTCCGTTGTGCTCCGCCTGCACCGATACCTGTGCCTGGGCGATACCGGGAAAATCATTACGGGAATTTCGTGTAGTGCGTTTCTGATCATTATGCTTTCCGGGTTGATTCTGTGGTGGCCCAATCGCAAAAACCGGAAACAGCGTTTTACTATAAAGTGGAACGCTACGTTCAAACGGCTCAACTGGGATCTCCACGCTATTTTTGGTTTTTATGTACTTCCTTTTGTTTTCCTGATTGCCTCCACGGGCCTGGTCTGGAGTTACAAATGGGTTAACAATCTGCTCTTTTACGCTTTCGATGGCAAACCACAGGCTAAACGCGAAGCGCCCGCTAACCCTTCGACAGCTTCCGTGAAAGACGACCTGCTTCTCGAAAAAATTTACGCCGAAACCAGTCGACTCCTCCCCTACACGGGCGCCACTACGTTGACATTACCCGAAAAAGACAGCGTAGCGATAACGGCGTCGAAGAAGAATCATGACGCATCGATCAGCAACATTGTCGATTTTTTGTACTTCGACAATAAAACCGGCGATCTGATCAAAACGCGACTTTATAAGAATGAAACCATGGGCTTCAAAGCCCGGCGGGTGGTATTTCCGATTCATACCGGCAGTCTGCTCGGATGGCCCACCAAGGTTGTTGCCCTTTTTGTTGCTTTACTGACGGCTACCTTACCCGTTACCGGGTTTTTGGTCTGGTGGGGAAAACGGAAGAAAACAAAAAAGTCAGTTCCAGCAAAAAAACCATTCCAGAAAAGGCGTATTACTCCGCCCGTTAGTGTACAGAACACTTAGCAGCCCTATCAAATCAGGTTTAGAACTAATTAGTTACACCTGATTACCCAAATGTGATAGTTTATGACTCAAATGAACTAGAGCAATAGGTTGTAATCAGAGAACTTTGTTATGTCCAAAGCGGAGAAAACGACTCTGTCAGGACGAGGCCTCCACATTCTATTCCATACCAGCTTTACTATCACCTTCCCTCTTTCAAAGCCAGTGCCTGCAAAGGCCTGGTTTTGTTTTTTGGTGCGACTGCTACGTTACCGCCAGTCTGACCCGGCTCCAGAAGTTTACCTTGAAGAAAGCAGAACCTTCCAACTGAGACCTTACGTATTGTTTATACGTCTTAGCAATGCGTCGATTTCCTATAAAAGGTACGACCCTCTTATTTTCATAATTGACCTAAATTCCGCTGAATCGACTCTAACTCAGCGAAGTATTTATCCATGCTTCACTCGCTTGTTCGCCTTCTCTATTGCGTATCGGTTCTGCAGCCTTTCGTTGTTCGTGCCCAATCCAGCGATCCCGATCCTACCCGCTGGATTAATTTCTCACAGACATATGTCAAAATACCTATTGCCCAGAATGGTTTGTACCGCATTACCGCAACTGACCTACTGAAAGCTAACATTCCCATCAGCCAGGTTGATCCGCAGACAGTGCAGGTGTTTCATCGGGGTATTGAACAGGCGATCTACGTAGCGGGTGAGGCTGACCACCGATTTGATCTGGACGATTTTCTGGAATTTTATGGTCGGGGAAACGACGGATCTCAAGACTCACTATTGTATCATCCACGCAGTGCGCAGCCTCATTCCTTTTACAGCCTTTTCAGCGATACAACGGCGTATTTTCTAACCTGGCGATTGGATAACAAACCAGCTAAACGAATGCGAGCCTATACCGATACGGCCTATGCTGGCTTAATTCCCGAAGCGTATCACTGGGCCGAAGAACTTCGCTTATTTACAGAGAGTTACCCTGGTTGGGCAGCTGGTACACCTCCCAAAATAGAATACGGTCATTACGAAGCTGGCGAAGGCTACACGGGCTCGATTCAGCAAAAAGGTAACCTTTATACGAATACGTTTACGCTGACAAATACCGTCAGAACGGGACCGGCTCCACAAGCAAACGTATTATTGGCGGGTCGCAATTTCTCGAATCACCTTGTCAGTTGTCAAGTCGGTCCATCGCCTACTACCCAACATCAAACCGATACAGTCCATTTTTCGACCTACGACAATGCACAGATTTACCCGAAACTTACCTGGAATGACGTTAGTGCAGACGGTCAGTTGGCGATTTCAACCGTTTCGCAGGGCGATAACGCAATCGATGCCTATTCTGTATCGTACATCCGGCTCCGATACCCACAGCAACTCACAGCTGCGAACCAACCTGTATCGTTATTCCGACTTGAGCGAAATGCAGCAGGACGCTCACTGGTAAACGTAGCGGAGGTAGTACCCGGCACACGCTTCTGGGATATTTCGGACCCCACAGCGCCCGTTCAACTTGGCATTACGTATACGTCCACCAACTCTGTCCGGCTTGTTGTGCAGCAAACGGATTCACTACGTACGATTCTCGGTATAAACCAGCCAAAATCTGTTGCTGCCATCCGTCCCGTTACGTTTGTCGATTGGCGAAATCGTAAACCAAACTATCTCATTATTAGCCACGAAACGTTAATGAAACCCGTGACAGGCACAGCCAATGCCATTGCAGACTATGCCGCTTATCGGGCGTCGCCAGCAGGAGGCAACTATGATACGTTGACGGTTACGATGCAACAGCTTATCGATCAGTATAGTTATGGCGAACGTCATCCGCTGGCAATCCGGCGATTTATTAAGCAGCTAATGAAACAGAGTAACGGCTCTTTAGACTATGTGCTGCTAATTGGCAGGAGCAGAAGCACGCCCGGTATTCGGCGCAATCCAGATCAGGCTATGCTAGATATGGTCATGACGGCGGGTTTTCCGGGTTCCGATCTGGTACTAACGGCTGGGCTGGCGGGTTCAGACTCGGATAGCCTGACAAGTCATGCACCCTCCATTCCAATAGGACGTATCAATGCTGGAACACCGCAGGAGGTTATCAATTACCTCAGCAAAGTAAAAGAATATGAAAGCCCCACGGCAGATACACAATGGCGCAAGAATGTGTTGCATTTGAGTGGTGGTGAAACCGCAAGTGAAATCACCCTTTTCCGAAATCTGGTCAATACGTATCGCGATCAGGCGCTTGGTCCATCGCTGGGGGCGCATGTGGCTACCCTCTCGAAAACCACGGGTCAACAGGTTGAGCAGGGCAACGTAGTGAAAGCCGTTAACGAGGGCGTCGGGCTGATTACGTTCTTTGGCCATTCCAGCCTGGATGTAACAGACCTCGATATCGGGTTTTGCTCTAACGATGCCCTTGGCTATCATAACCAAGGAAAGTATCCCATACTGCTCGTCAACGGCTGCGCGATTGGTAACTTTTACTTCGGCCGCCCGACACTCTCCACCGACTGGGTACTCACGCCCAATCGGGGCGCCATTGCCGCCATCGCGCACAGTCACCTCGGCTATCCGGATGTTATGCACCAGTATAGCAATACGTTTTACAATCTGTTGACAGACAGTACGCAGTTAGATAAATCCATTGGTCAGCTTCAGCTCGAAACAATTCGACGTTTGTTAACACAAACCTCCGACGGGCGAATGCTGGCTCACTGCCAGCAAATGGTTTTGCAGGGCGATCCGGCCATCCGGCCCTTTCCCTTTAAAACCCCCGACTACGTACTGACTTCCAATGAAATAACGATTCAGGATACGAATTGGCAGCCGTTACGTATCACAAGCGATTCGGTGCAAATTTGGGCCATTGTTCAAAATGCCGGTCAATATCGGTCGGGTACACTCCCGGTGCGTGTACGTCGGCTGGCGAACGGTCACGAATCAGGAACGTTTAACTGGCTATTGCCTCAGGCAGTCGCTTTCCGCGATACGTTGATACTAACATTTCCAAACGATCCTGATGCCGAAGGTATAAACCAGTTTGAGATCACAATTAACCCAACAGAATCGCCGTCGGCACGTTACGAGCTAAATCATACAAATAATCAGGCCGTAGTCGAAGTGGTGTTAGCGCGCCCAAAACCTGTGCTGATTTTTCCGGCACCCAACAGCCAGATCAATACGCCAACCGTTCAACTGACCGCTTATTACGCCGGTAATTCTCCACATGAGTTCAACCTTGAGTTCGATAGCACAAGCCACTTCAACAGTCCAATTCACTGGGCAAAGCGAATAACAGCCACATCGGTGATTAGCTATCCGGCTACTTTGATCAACCGACCCAATACAACGTATTACTGGCGGGTACAGCTGGCTGATTCTGAGCAAACATGGGTGACGGGTTCCTTTACGTATGCACCCGATGCACCGAATGCAGGCTTACCAGAAGGGCAAATCCGGTTGGTTTCTGCTCTACCGACCGATCGTCAACAGGGCGACGCAGTAACGATTCCGCTTGCGTTTATCAATCTGAGCCCTCACCCTTTCGCGGATTCGCTGGATGTCCAGCAAACAATTTATGCCGCCCATTTGCCTAAACCGCAAATTACACAGTGGAAGCTCAAAGCACTGGCGGGAACCGATACGTTGCATTTCTCCTCCCGCATTTCAACCGAGAAATTACCGGGCTATAATCGGATTATGATAACCGTAAATCCCCGTCTCCAGCCGGAATACTCTTTCCTGAATAATACGCTCGATCTGGCCTTGCCCATTCAGCCCGATGTACTGGCTCCACTGCTTGAGGTAGCGGTCGATGGTACACGAATCAGCAACGGATCAATCGTTTCGAACACGCCTAAAATTGATGTGTTGGTTGCCGACGAGAATCGTTCGCTTATTCGCCTTGACACGACTGGCATCGACATGTATCTGCAACGGCCGGGGAAAAACAGACCGTTTGAACGCCTGAACTGGCGTAACGCCACAGTGCAACCGGCGGGAGCTGATAACGAATTTCGGGTGCGATACCTTTCGCCAATGCTAGCCGAAGGTAGCTACCACCTACTGGTCAGGGCTCAGGACCTTGTCGGAAATGAAGCCATTCCGTATCAGGTTCATTTTCAGGTTGTCAATGCCCGCAAACTGGCGAATCTAATCGTCCATCCGAATCCGTTTCGTATTCAGACGCGCTTTGCCTTCACGCTGGTCGGTGAACAGCCTCCTGTGAGTGCAACCATTACACTTACCGATTCAGGCGGGCGCATGGTCCGTCAGTTGAAACAACCCGCACATATCGGGCTGAATGAGTGGGTCTGGGACGGCCGGGCCGACTCGGGGGAGTTGCTCCCTGCGGGTGTCTATATCTATAAACTTGTTCTTTCTGACTCGAACCCCTGGTCCGTTTCCGGCAACCTGCCAGAGCAGTTGAGCGGTCGACTTGTTCTCATCCGCTGATGCCGTCTTCTGCTGATACCGATTATCGAAAACAGGAATTACCAAAACCCGGCCGGTACGTACCAGCGCTGACGGGTCTGCGTGCCGTTGCCGCCTATCTGGTTTTTCTTCACCACTACAATCCTGCTTCTGCCGGTACGTTTGCTTATCACCTGTTCGATCAGGGTTATGTGGGGGTATCTATCTTCTTTGTACTGAGCGGATTCCTGATTTATTACCGTTACGCTGATACGTATATAAGCCGTCAGAACTGGTCGTGGCGTGTCTATCTTCAAAATCGCTTCGCCCGGATTTTTCCGCTGTACGGATTTGTTCTGCTCCTCACGGATGGCCTGAATACCTGGGCCGGTCATCCGATGAACAGCATTCTTTTCGTCCTAAATGTTACGTTGTTAAAGGGATTTTTCGATGCGTATAAATTTAGTGGTATCCCGCAAAGCTGGAGCCTTACTGTCGAAATTTGCTTCTATTTAATTGCTCCACTCTTGTTTGTTTACTTACGTACGGCTGGTGTCATTTTACTCACGCTTTGCTCAGTAAGCCTGGGCATTTTACTTTGGCTGACCGTCGGGCAAATGCCTTGGTATGGACTTTTCGGGAGTTTGCACTTCGTTGTGTTCTACACCATTTTCGGACGAGCATTTGAGTTTTTGGCGGGTATGTGGCTGGCCCGGCGCTGGCAGCAAAATCAATTAATCGGCTGGCGCTATGCTACGTTCAGCGGATTACTCATAAGTAGCGGGTGCATTCTCTGGCAAGCGAACGTAGCGAGTTTTATAACCAGCCCCGTCTACTTATTCCTGAGTGAAATGACAGTCTATAATTTCCTGCTGCCAATAGGAATTGGGTTGTTGTTGCTGGGACTACTTCAAGAGAACTCGCTGATCCGATCTCTACTGTCGACTCCTTTTATGCAGATGCTGGGACGTAGCTCGTACGGGTTTTACCTGATACACTTGGGCGTTATAGCCACTGGCTTACGAAAGATAGGCATAACAACTAACTGGCCGTTATTTGGCCTGTTAATCTTCATTGCCTTCATCGTACACATCGCAGTCGAAAAACCCTTACACCGAATTTTTCGGGCTACCATTAATCAACAGAGAGCTTAATCTGCTGTAGATAGATTGTTAGGTATTCTGTGCTGGATGGATCATCGGGGAAATGATTAGCCGAATAAAGCCGCCACTGGGCAGGTTGACCCGGAACCTTATAGGAGCTGTAGCAGATCTCAATAAAATGCCTGTTGATATAGTAAAGCTCCATTTTAGCGGTTGGTCGCGTAACGGTAGCTAAAAGCGTAGCGGATCTAAGTGCGAACTCAGCTAACTGGTAGGTCGATAGTCGATTTAGTGTGTATTCGTTCATAGTGTAAACGATTGAAGCTCGTTTACTTATGACGAAGTATCATTAAATTGGCCACGGCTATATATGATAAATTTTACATATTTTCTATACGGTTTTATCAGCTGATTATTAGCCGATTAAACCAAAATATGACTTCAAAAATTCTAATCCCAGCATTCCATAACCAGTACATCGCCCGTTTGGGCTTCGATTCGGACAAAACCATCTTCGGCGGCTTCGTTACTGCTGCTGGTGGCGTATCCTAATTTTAACGTAGCGTCCCGTAAGTCATATTTCAACCCTTCCGACGTATAGCCTGTGACAGTCCCTACCGGAATAACGGAGATGGATGTTCCCGCTTCATACCATTTCTCAAACAGGCCGACTAATGGAAAAATTCGGGAGTGATCATCCAGTATGACAATCCGAATCTGATTTTTATAGCGAACAATGCTGGTCATGTTTACCAGACTATGATCAGCCCGACGCCCGGTTGCCCAGACAATATTAACCGCCGGAAATCCACGTTCAATCAGTAATTCAATCCCTTTATCAAGATCGGTTTTGTCCTGATCGGGCGTATGGATGATTTCCAAAGGATATTGCTGCGCCCGTATGGCTTCAACATCCAGATCCCGGTCAAAATCACCAAGCAGTACGTCTACTTTGATTCCTAGTTCGAGTACGCGCCATATTGCGCTGTCCAGCACAACTACTATCGGATTCCATTCCAGTAGCTGACCCAACAGTTCAGGTTGACAGGCTTCGCCATTGGCGATGAGTAAGGCGGGTTCCTGTTTATCGCGGACGATGTGATGAGATGACATATAATTTTACTGGACGCTACGTAACGCTTTTTCAATATCATCCGGACTATCGACGGTCGGGGTTTGATACGTTGTCTCAACGAGTTTGATCCGGTAGCCTGCTTCCAGCCAACGTAACTGCTCTAACGATTCGGCCTGTTCGAGCGAAGAGGGTGGTAATTGAGTAATGGCTTCCAATACGTCGACCCGGTAAGCGTACAGTCCAACATGCCTGTGATAATTGTGGTGTTCATGCCATTTCTCTGGTTCAATATCTCGCATATAAGGGATGGCGGCCCGACTGAAGTACAGCGCTTCGTTCTGTCCATTAATGATAATTTTGGCTTCCTTCAGATCGTGAAGAATTTCGGCCGAATCAACCGACGCCATCTGCGTAGCCAATTCAACCGTTCCGTCCAGAATAGCCGCCAGCTCATCAATCTGCGCGGGGTCAATAAAAGGCTCATCGCCCTGAATATTGATTACGTAATTCGACGCATCGGCCGCTATTATCCCCTCATTAACCAGTCGATCATACGCTTCCCAACAACGATCAGTACCACTTGGATGATCGACACGAGTCATTACCGCTTCCTCGCCCAATTGTCGAACGGCCTCCACAATACGGTTGTCGTCGGTTGCTACGACAACTTTGGCCAACGATTTAGCTTGTTTAGCTTGTTCCAGCACCCGCTGAATCATCGATTTACCGGCAATGTCGGCTAAGGGTTTACCAGGAAAACGAGTTGACCCGTAACGGGCCGGAATAATACCGATAATCATACGGGCAATATTTGTGATTTAGGCACTGGTCCGGATGCTCCGACGATCCAGTACGTTGGTTCGATAGCCTGGCGTTGTTGATAATATTGGTCGTAAACGGGTCGGTACCGGAGCCGTTCGGCCATAACGGAATCGAACTGACCTAATAAGCCAAGCATTAGCTCGCAGCCTTCGCGCACAGCAAACTGGCCGCTCTGATTTCCCGTTACGTAGTCGGTGAGGCCGTTTTTAATGACGTAATTCGTAAACAGTGGGTTGGCGTTACGTCGGACCATGATTCGTACGCCGGCAATTTCAGAAACCGATAAATCGAGGGCGTCGTCAAAGAAAAAAAGTACTTCGTGCGGTTGCAATCGATGCCGATCCAGCAAATGCGCCAGCACTTCAACTTTGTTTTTGGCCTGGGAATAGCAGGCGTGAAAATGCTCTCGTTGCACAAGCCCATCGGCCAGCACGTTCGTTACGCCCGTAATTATCGACACAATGGGTAGTTGTCGATTGTGGTGCAGCCAAAATCCGAATCGAAGCAAATTGGTCCCCATTGAATCGACTTCACTAAACGAACTGCTGCCTGACCCTGTCTTGACGCCGTCGTTGAAAACCCCATCCCAATCGAAGACGATGGCACGTACCGAACGGAGCTTTTCCGTTAACGTATCGACGGGAGTTACAAATTGACCACCAAGTGCGGTGAATGTTTGTTCGATCTCTGTCATCTAGTGCGGTATCGGGTTTGAGAACCCAACATTAACACGCCAGTAGTGGTGTCAGATTCTCAAACCCAACACCACTACGTATTCATTTACTACGCCAGTTCGGGCAGTGTATTTCGGTATTTTACCTCTACTGCATGCAGTTCGAGCAGGGGCTTCAGAAACTCTTCCAGGTAACGAATATCCAATTGGCTAGCCGCGTCGCAAAGCGCTTCGGATGGGCAAGTATGCGTTTCTACAAACAGGCCATCAACACCAGCTGCTACGCCCGCCCGAGCCAGTACAGGCAGGTATTCACGCGCTCCGCCTTTCGCATCGGCTGATGGGATACCGTACTTCCGGATAGCGTGCGTTACGTCGAATACGACGGGGTAGTTGGTGCGAGCCATGTGGTAAAATGAGCGCGGATCGACAACCAGATCATTGTAACCGAAGGTGTAGCCGCGCTCAGTCAATATAATCTGATCGTTGCCCGAATCCTCGATTTTTTTCACCGGGTGCTTCATGTTTTCCGGCGCCAGAAACTGCCCGTGCTTGACGTTGACCACCCGGCCCGTTTTGGCAGCCGCCGTTACCAGCATTGTTTGCATACACAGGTACGCCGGAATTTGCAATACGTCGACCACTTCGGCAGCGGGTGCGCACTGGTCAGGATAGTGTACATCGGTCAGAAGTGGGAAGCCGAATTGCTCTTTCACTTTCGCCAGAATCTGCATACCTTTCTCCAGACCCGGTCCATTGTAATAGTTCAGACTAGAGCGGTTATCCTTCTGAAACGATGATTTATAGATGATTTTGATGCCGACGCGCTCCTGAATATCGCGGAGTTGTTCAGCTACCGTCATCATAATTTTTTCGTCTTCAATAACACACGGACCGCTGATGAGGAACAACTCATCCGATCCGCATTCTATGTCGCCAACGCGAACGATTTTTTGAGACATAATATTTGGGGGATTAAACAACTGAGAGACAAAGTGCTTACCACTCTGTCTCTCAACTCATATTCTTTTATAGCCGTCGGAACAGATCTTTCAGCAGATCGATGGTAATGACTTCCTGCCAGTTGTCGCCAATGGCATGCAGCCACATGTGCGGCAGGTTGTATGATACGTGTGCCATCTGCGTAATGGTATCGTCGCTCCATTCTTTCGACAAACCCTGGGGCAGATCGATCTGGTGATAAGCCACCATCTCTTTAAACTCAGCTACGCCCTGCGGATAATAATCTTCCAGATGATTCATGATCAGGCAATTGGCGTAACAGTGGCGCGTTCCCAGAATCTTCGACAGACCGTAGCTTAGCGCATGGCAAACACCCACTTCGGAGTAAGTCAGGCTAAGCCCGCCCATCAACGAAGCAACCATCAGTTTATCGTCGTTTTCAGGCGTTTGACCCGAATTTTCTCCCAGATAGACTTCACGGCACAGTTTCATGGCCTGTTCGGCGTAGGCGTGCGAATAAGCGTTATTCATCCGTCCATTTTCCGACTCTACACAGTGAATGTACGTATCCATACCCGTGTAGAACCACCAGTTGCGCGGTACTGTAGCGATCAGTTCAGGATCAAGAACAACCTGATTGAAAACCGTCCACTCACACTTGAGACCAAGTTTTTTAACGGGTCCGGTCAGTACGGCCGTCATCGAAACTTCGGCCCCCGTTCCTGAAATAGTCGGTACCCCAACGTGGTAGATGCCTGGCTTTTTGATCAGATTCAGTCCCTGGTAAAGTGTTGACGAACCTTCGTTGGTCAGCATAAGCGACAAGGCTTTCGCAATGTCCATGATACTGCCCCCTCCAATGCCGACTACACCCGATGGCAATCCTTTTTTCGCCAGGATTTCGTCGCGAAGCTGGTCAATCTGATCGGTGGTTGGTTCGTGTTCTTCAACGCTGATATAATACGTCAGGTCTTCGGTATACGCCGGAACGCGTTCTTCCAGCGGTTTCCCTTTAAAATAATTGTCGACCAGAAAAACAAAATAACCTTCGTTATCGGCCCGACGTGGCGCCAGAATCTCATCGAGTTGGGAAAAACTTCCTCGACCAAAAACGGTCTTCTCGATGCCTTTGAAGTTTTTATGCGTGGTTTGTGTTGGTGTTGCTACCATCTTGTTGTTAAGCCATGAAGGCTGAATATTAGGCTTCTATCAGGGTGGCTTTCCGAACAGCCGCTTCGATGTTAGACGCTAGTTTATCGACTTCCTCAGTAGTCCAAGACGCCCGAATACCGAACGAGACTAACCGACCAATAACCGCCTGTGCATTAGGTATATCAAGAGTTGAATAATCCTGCGGAGCGCCGAACTTTTGTATAGGCAAGGCCGAAGCTGTCCGCATTTCTTTAATGTGATCCCACTGATTGATGAAATGGTACATATTCGTGAACCAGTAGTTGAATCCGCCAACACCGGCTGCGTTCAACTCAGCAACAGTACGTTGCGCCGAGTCCGTATCGGCCAGCAGCAAGTTCAGGAACGTAGCAGAATCACCATCAGCATCCGGAATCCGCGCAAATGATAGGCCTGGTATGTTCGCCAGCGCTGACATGAGCTTACTCTTGTGCGCGTTATTACGCTTGATGATGTCCGGTACGCGACGTGTTTGAACAAGCCCAACGGCAGCGTGGAGTTCACTAATCCGATAATTGAACCCCAGGATTGGATGCTGCTCCATTCCCCGGTTGGTACCTATGTGATCGTGCCCATGATCCGAGTATGAATCAGCGTGTTTGTAGGCCGTTTCATCGTTGGTAACCATGATACCGCCTTCGCCCGCCGTGGCAATCTTGAAAAAGTCGAACGAATAGGCGCCCGTCTTTCCCCAGAGACCAGTGGACGTTCCTTTATAAGAAGCTCCCATTGCCTGACCAGCATCTTCAACCAGTACCAGATTATGCTCTTTAACAATGGCCATAATCGCGTCCATATCGGCCATCTGACCACACATATGAACCAGGCAAATCGCTTTAGTTTTAGACGTAATGGCCTTGCGAATCCCTTCTGCACTGAGGCAAAGTGTATCGTCAATATCCGCGAAAACGGGCAGTGCGCCGATCATCAATACGGACTCGACCGTAGCAATGTAAGTAAACGGCGGTACGATGACTTCATCACCAGCACCAATACCGGCGGCTGCCAGCGCACACAAAACAGCCGTCGATCCGCTCGATACGGCATGGGCATAGTTGGCCCCAACCAGTTTGGCAACCTCAGCCTCAAACTCACGGGCTTTGTAGATATTGTTACGTTGTGCTTCGTGATTATACCGAAACAGGATGCCGGTCTCAAGCACATCGTTAATTTCCTTGCGCTCGGCCGCTCCAAAAAATTCCATTCCTGGCATGACGTAATCTGTTTTTTACAAAAGTACGGTATTTAAAAAGACAAGTTTTCTTTTCGACAGGATTTACCGGATAAACAGGAGTTTATACAGTCATCGTTCAGGCTGTAAACCCTATCAAAAATACGTTCGCATCAATACGGAGTTCGTTTATCCAGCGCTACCCACTCCTGAAAAACCCTGTTGGCTTCGTCACGCAGGAGTTGATGCATAGGAATATGACGCTGCTCACGAGCTTTGTCCAGCTCTTCGTAGATGAATTGATCGTCGAAACCAGCGCCTGCCGCATCGGAATGAAACGCTCCGTACACAATCCGGCTCGGCCGTGCCCAGTAAATCGCGCCCAGGCACATCGGGCAGGGTTCGCAGGAAGCGTAGAGCGTGCAACCTTCCAGTTGAAACGTACCGAGGTTGCGACAGGCATCCCGAATAGCCACTACTTCGGCATGAGCCGTTGGATCGTTGGTCGACGTAACCATGTTGCAGCCACGTCCCACGATTTCGTCATTGCGAACCACCACCGAACCAAAGGGGCCGCCCTGCCCGGTTGTCATGCCTTCGCGCGCTAATTGGATTGCTTCCCGCAGAAAATATTCGTCCTGATTGGTCATACGTATTTTAATTGAAATAATGTAGGTGGGACGGACGTATTCTGGCGGTCGTTAAAGAGTGGCTACGTATCGTGAAACGGCTAACTGGGCATCACTGTTTTTCTGGAATGTTGCTGGTGCCAACGTATCACGCAGAGATTCATAGAGATATACTACCTCCCATAGACTACTCACCAGAATATCCCGATCGGGTGTGGCTACGGTCTTGCGGAGCTGGGCGAGTTCAGCTATTCCAAACGTAACTTCTGCCCGCCGGACGCCACGTGGTAAACTTGCGTTTTTAAGATGTAACATGGGGCCGATCACCGCGTTACGTACAAAAGCCAGAAAGTCAATGGCTTCGAAATACTCACCACGTCCGATCTTCAGAGCTGCGTAATGCGCCCAAATCCAGAAGCGATCTTCCGCCCACTGGAAATCAAACGGCGGATACTGAGCTGAAGATTGCCTGATGATATTCGTCAGTAATTCATCCCGTTCCCAAAGCACAATGGGGTCTTCAACCCGATTATGAAACTCTTCGGGCGTTAAAAATTTAATATCAACATGAAGCAACGATGCACCGTATAGCGCTATTAGCAACCTGGGTTCGCCTACGTGATCGCCCCGAAAAGAGGCCAGCATGGCGCCTAACCGGGCCGCGTATTCCTGCATTCGCTCCAGATCAGGGGCTATTTTCTGGTTCGTCACTAACACCAGATCAAGGTCCGAATAAGCGTCGACTTCGCCGGACGCCCACGAACCACCGGCGGCTAAACCAACGGCATCTGGGTCTTGCTGAATGGATTCAATGGCTTGTGTAATGAATGCGCGAAAGGGCTGTAAATACGGTTGCATTGCTACGTTGCGCCGGATGGCCGGTGCGGTTGGTAAATTATCGCAGAACGGCTCACGGTTTAGATTAGTTCACTGCCTGCCCAGCAATGCATTGCTACGTATCATTTGTGATCAAGCCGTTCTTTTATCTGCCGAAGACGCAACCCCGACGAAATCCGGACGATGCCCGCCGACAGGAACGCCATGCCTGTCCAGATAACAATATTGAACATACCGAAGGTTGGATTACTGATCATAAGAATAGCAAAAACCACCAGCGCCAGCCCGAGAGCAAATGCCCAGCCCCAGTTAGGAATGCCAGCCGAACGCAGCCTCAGCGAAGATCCGATAGCAAAGGCGCCCCGTATCAGGAGCACAACTCCCACAAGCAAAGGCAATACGGTCATCGTAACAGCGGGATTCATCAGCAAGTACATACCCAGTGCCAGATCAATGAGTCCGCCCACCAGCAGCCAGCCCCATTCGTTGATTAACTGGCGGTTATTGATCGCAAAAGCCACTTCGGCAAGCCCCGAAACAGCTAAGATGATACTGAACAGTATACTCAGTGAAAGATAGGAAGTCAATGGCGTAAGCACGATCCAGATGCTGAACCCAATCATTACGATACCAACCAACACGGGTATCCACCAATATTTGGCGGTTTCTCTTACGGTTTTATTAAACGATTCTTCCATAATATCAGATCATCTTGATGAGTTGTTCGGTTTTGTGAACCTGCCAGTCTGTCAAGCTCACTTCTTCCATTTAACCAGAAAAAATCAATTCTGCCAGACGGAATTTAGTCGATACGGATTGCCAGTCCCAAGCCGTCTGATCCGGCCGAAAGCAGAAGACGTTCCTGTTTGTCGCCCCGCTTTTTGAAGATGAAGTAATTGACAAGATCAAACGCTAGTAGAAAACCGCCCTGTACCATTACTGATTTGCCGTATCCACGTAGTTGATCGGCTTTGTTCGGGCGGGAGTTTGCGCGCTCCTGCAGATAAGCCCCCCCGATTACGTACGCTACGTCTAATCCGGCATTGATCAGCAAAAGCTGCTTCATGTTCTCGTGACGTCGAACAGCATCGGCCAGCGTTTCCGAATCGGCACGGGCATTCCGCGACCCCAGCAAACCCAGCCCTGCGATGCTCAGATTGACCAGATTCCAGTAAATATTCATCTTGTGGAAATACTTCGTCTCGCCCGTTGTTTGACCAGCGGCTACGGCACCAACGGCAATGTTAGCCAGGGCAAAACCGCCCAGGGTTAGTCCGAGGGTTTTCTGATGACTGATCCGCTGCTCGCTGAAAGCCCGAAGATTGGCAGAGGACTCAACCCGTTGTGCGGATGCGGCATTTCCGAGAAGAAAAGTACCAGCGGTCAGCAGCAGATGACGTAGTGGATTCATACAGGTTCGTTTCAGCTATGAACCCTGTTTCCGGTCGGATGTTCATAAATTCAGAGCTGCTCTTGCCGCAGGATCATTGATATTCGCCAACTCGCTAACGTCTGGAGCAGTCAGCAACTGAATATCGTTTTGTCGAAGCAGGTCACGTGGGGAGTAGGTGCCTTCTGTAACGGCTTGTTCTGCAACTGAACCGAAAGCGGGTTCATAAATTCCCAGGAGCGGCTCTGGCAGTTTACCGTCTGAATCGTAAAATACGGTTGCTATTTTTGCTTCGTTACGTCCCTTAATCAATGTGTCGAGCGACAGAACCGTTAGCAATGGCATGTCGCAGGCGACGACAAACCAGGCCGCTTCAGGGTCAAATTTCAACGCCGATAGAATTCCGTTCAGTGGTCCGGGCAGATCAAACGCATCGACAATACGTAGCTGTTCGGAGTCGACAAGTTCAGCCGCCTGCGCTACGTTCACTGACCAGTAAACGACACTGCAATATGGTTTCAGCAAATCGGTCAGGTGTTCCCGCTGGGGTTTGTCGTGATAAACCAGTTGCGATTTGTCCTGACCCATTCGGACGCTACGCCCACCCGTCAGGATAAGTCCGTTCAATTTACTCACGACGAAAATCTCGTTTACCGCCCGTTTTTTCCATGAGCCTGGTTTCTTTAATGACAATATCGTGCGAGAACGCTTTACACATATCATAAATCGTTAAAGCCGCTACGGATGCCCCTACCAACGCTTCCATCTCGACGCCGGTTTTTCCTTCCGTTGAGACCAGGCAATCGACGACGGCATTATTATTTTCGGTTGTAATGGTTATCTGACAATTGTCCAGCCCCAGCGAATGACACAGGGGAATCAGATCGTCGGTACGTTTGGCAGCCATCGTTCCGGCAATGATAGCCGTCTGAAATACAGGTCCTTTTTTGGTAGCAATATCCGCACCCGACAAGTGTTGCATGATTTCGGCATTAAGTGCAACTATACTCTGAGCGCGGGCGGTTCGGCGCGTGACCGTTTTAGCGCCAACATCCACCATTGAGGGATTCCCTTCGGCGTTGAGATGAGAAAATGAGTGCATAGAACAATGAATAAGCTACAATGTATAACCAAAAATAGAAACTACTGATTGCGGGTAGCTACTTTTGCAATATCCATTAGTCATTCCTCTGCGCTCATGCTTTCGGTTTCCGACGCTTTTTCACTGACCCAACAACACCTGCTGCAGCTGCCCACTGAACAGGTTCCACTTCTGGAAGCACAAAACCGGGTATTGCGTCAGGCGGTCCGCGCTGACCGGGATTTTCCCCCGTTCGACCGGGTTTCGATGGACGGTATTGCGATACGTTACGCCGATTTCCTGACCGGGCAGCGAGAGTTTCCTATTATTGGTACTCAGTTTGCCGGGCAGCCTCAGCAGATTATGCCGGAAGCCGGTACGTGTCTGGAAGTAATGACTGGGGCAATGCTGCCGGTAGGTGTCGACACGGTTGTTCGCTACGAAGACCTGCGAATTGCGGAGAACCGGGCCACGATTACAATTGACGATCTGGAAGCAGGCCAAAATATTCATCGACGCGCCACCGACCGCCGGATGGGCAATGAACTGCTCTCGATCGGTACGTGGCTTGGGCCGTCTGAACTGGCCGTTGCCGCATCGGTTGGGCAAACTCAGTTGACCGTAACGACGCTTCCTCGAATAGCGCTTATTTCGACGGGAGATGAACTGGTTGACTTAGGTGATACGCCCCTTCCCTACCAGATTCGTCGGTCTAATACGTACATGCTCCGGGCTGCACTGAAAGCAGTAGGCATCAACGCTACGTTACACCATATTGTTGATGACGAAGCTGTTCTAAAGGACCGACTGGAAACACTGCTTTCCGAAAATGACGTACTGATTCTGAGCGGGGGCGTATCGGCGGGGAAAGCCGATTTTGTGCCAACTGCGCTGGCGCAACTCGGTGTTCAGAAACACTTCCACAAAATCGAACAGAGGCCGGGTAAACCGCTCTGGTTTGGTACAAAATCTGGAGAAACCACTCCAGATCCAGACCGGATCAATCCTGATCGCGCCGTTTTTGCGCTGCCCGGAAATCCTGTTTCTACGGTATTGTGCGCTTACCGTTACGTGTTGCCTTATTTACGTATGTCTATGGGATTGGCACTCGCACCAGTACGTTACGCTCAATTAGGAAAGCCCGTTGTGTTTAAACCAGCTATTACGTATTTCCTGCCCGTCCAACTCGCTTCCAACCCGAACGGACAGACAGTGGCTCATCCACTACCCGGCTCTGGCTCTGCTGACTTCGCCAATCTGCTGGCCGCCGATGCGTTTATAGAGCTTCCCGCCAATCAGTCGGAGTTTGGCGCTGGCGAAGCGTTTCAGATCTGGCTTACATAATTAGATTTAACCACAGCGCCACAAAGAACACAGCGTTGAGTAATTGCTTCTATCTCCGTGTTCTTTGTGGCGCTGTGGTTATTAATTTTTCAGCCTTATTATGAGTACTCCAGCGTTGGATTGCTGGACGTACTAAGTTGAGCGGCCAGATTCGTCAGTTGGTTCTGCATTAAATTCTTCAGCGCCTGCCAGCCCGTGTTCCAGCGCCGTATTACGTTGACTTCCCGAACCAGAACAGGCTCCTTCGGCTGATTGGACTGCTCATAATACTCAGGCATCCGTTCTGTCATCTGACTGACAATCTTTTCAATAGAGCCATTCACAATTAAGTCAGGATCGGCCTTCGCCAGTTGAATTAACGCCCGTCCCATCGAAGCCGTATAAAAAGCGCAGTCGATATCCTGATGACGAACAGGTACGCCATCGTGCAGACGCTGCAGCTTTACGCCACCATCCTCCAGCATAGCCGAAGCAGGAGCCAGCCCCTCTGGTTGGGGGAAAACAGCATCTATCTTTGCTTTAAACTTGTCCCACCAGGGTGGCTGCTGGCCCGGACGTAACGTATCACAGAAAATAATCCGCTGGGGAAGCGACGGCACCGACGGATCCATAAGCAACAACGCTGCCCCCAGATGCCGATCGTCAGCCGCGTGGCGCCGTTGAATGATAAAGCAGTGCAAATCCGTATCACCCTGTTTACCCAACTGCTCTGCAATGGTTTTAACACGCTGAAGTGATTCCGTCATATGGCCTTCCGTAACCACATGGATGGGCAGTGTTGACGCTCCAATGGCTTCCCAGCGTAGCTGTTGAGCCAGAATAGCCAGCGCCGTGCTATCAGAACGGCGAGTACCAAAATAAACACCAATATCTTCGCCCGTAGCTTCCGTCAGTTGTAACGTATCGCCATGATCGCCCTGGCGGCTAAGTGGGCTATATCGAAACGGGATTTCCAGGTTTTCGCGTTGAGCAGCTATGTTGTAGATGCGCCGTTCAAATCTGGCCAGCAGCGGTTCGTAAGCGTCACCCTGAAGATAAACCTCGTCGATCGGCCGAAGCAGATGGTGAGCGATAGCTTCCTGTTCGAGCAGACGCTCGAATGCATCGGGGCGATGTTTAAAGAAACTACGTAGCGCACCTCGTTCAACAAACTCATCAACGCTGGCAGTATCCTCAAGAATTTTTGTTGTAACCGTACCCTGGTCAATCCAGTCGCGTAGCAACTGTTTAACGGCCTCATCAAAGGCCTCATTGGCCGCTTCGGCCTGTTCGAATGTATAGTCGGTATGACGAATTTGTAGGGTACTGATAGAAGCTTTTTGCACAAAAGCCTCCCCAACTGCCATAGTCATTGAGTGGAGTTCTGTTAAATCGATGATAAAAAATAGTACGGATTGTTGGCGCCCCTGGGTTCGCCATTGACTTGGCTAAAATAATACATTACGACTAGATAGCCATATTATATACTGAAATAATCGTACTAAAGTTCTGTATAGAACGGAATAATAAATACGTTTCAAAAGAAATTGTAACGATACCCTATATACGTTCACTGGCCATCGTTACAATTATTCTCTTTGTATACTATTTATACTTTTTTGAGCTACTTAGTTAGCCCGTCGGGTTATTCATCCAGGGCTTCTACCAGCTCCGCAGATTTCTTAGGCTGGGTAAGCTTACCGACCGTGAGCCCTTGTACCAGGATGGAGAAAACCACAATGAAATAAGTCATGGCCAGAAACAGATTCTTGTTAAGCTGATCGTCGATGGAGAGAGCCAGCGCAACCGATACACCACCCCGCAGACCTCCCCACACCAGAATGGTTATGGTTCGCTTATCGAACTTTGTTTTGAACGGAATAAGTAGCGTAGGCACCCAGATTGACAGAAACCGGGCAAATAGCACTACGGCAATACTGATCAGGCCAATCAGCCAATAATTCATAATGTGCGGAATCAGCAGCAGTTCAAAACCGATAATAAGGAACAGAATCGCATTCATAATTTCGTCGATTAACTCCCAGAATTTATCCAGGTAGTCTAGAGTATTATCCGAAATTCGGCTTGCTTTCCCGTAATTACCGACAACCAGTCCGGCCGCCACCATTGTCAGCGGACCAGAGATATGCATGGCTCGGGCAATCAGATAGCCACCCATAACAATAGCCAACGTAATGAGCGCTGATACGTTAGCGCTGTCAATTCGCTGCATGGCCCGGGAGCCAATAAAACCGAGTAGCAGCCCCATGCCGAAGCCACCGACAGCTTCTTTAATGAGCAACCAGGAGATATTTCCAAACGATACGTCGATGTCGGACCCCTTAGCGATTTCAAGCAGAACGACAAATACGACAACCGCTACACCATCATTGAACAGCGATTCGCCTGCCACTTTTGTCTCTAACGATTTAGGAACACCCGCTGTTTTCAGAATCCCCAGTACCGCAATTGGGTCAGTAGGCGAGATAAGCGCACCAAATACCAGACATTGAATGAGCGGTACGTTTATCCGGAAAAGAGGCAGTATGTAATAAATTAAAAAGCCGACGATAACAGTCGACATAATTACGCTGATGGTCGAGAAAACAATAATAGGTGCCCGCTGCTCCCTTAGGTCTTTGAGATGCACGTGAATGGCCCCGGCGAAAAGCAGGAAGTTTAACATAGCCCCCATCAGTATTTCCGTGAAATCCAGATTGGCAATGAAACGGGAAAAGCTATCGAATAGATTTGGGAAGATATTACCCGTGATTACCAACGCAATAGATGCCACCATCGCCATCAGCATAATGCCAATGGTTGCCGGCAACTTTAGGAAACGTTCGTTAAGGTATGAGAAGATAGCAGTAAGAACGATTAGACCAGAAAACGAATAGTATAACTCCATATAACTACAATTAGAATGAATGCATAAATCGCATTATACGAAAAAAATTGGACTTTTGCCAGCTGGCTTCTCTTTTTCCTGAGCGCTGGCCGGTCAGCATACCCCTAAAACAGCGCTTCTATAAGGCTTTTCGATTTACTATAGCTTATGCAGAAAACGATTCTTATAACTGGCGGCAGCCGAGGCATTGGAGCCGCTACAGCTGTATTAGCGGCTCAAAAAGGCTATCAGGTCTGCATCAATTATTTACAGAATAAAGAAGCGGCTTTACAGGTTGTTGATAGCATTAATAAACAAGGCGGGAACGCCTTTGCCTTTCAGGCAGACGTATCGCAGGAAACTGACGTACTGGCGCTTTTCAAAGCCGTCGATCAATTCGGTCCGCTTACGGCGCTGGTTAACAATGTCGGAATTCTGGAAACCCAGATGCGCGTAATTGATATGTCGGCTGAGCGACTTCAGCGCGTATTTACCAGCAATGTTATTAGCTGCTTTCTGTGCACGCGCGAAGCCATTAAACGCATGTCGACCCGACGTGGTGGAATGGGTGGAGCGATCGTCAACGTATCATCTATTGCTGCACGTACTGGCTCTCCTGGCGAATATGTTGATTATGCTGCATCAAAAGGAGCGATGGATGCGATGACCATTGGCGTATCGAAAGAAGTAGCCGATGAAGGCATTCGGGTTAACGGGGTCAGACCCGCTTTCATTTACACCGATATTCATGCCAGTGGTGGCGAGCCGGGCCGGGTGGATCGGATTAAGGATTCAGTGCCGATGAAACGCGGTGGCCAGCCGGAAGAAGTAGCGAATGCGATTCTGTGGCTCCTGTCCGATGAAGCTTCGTACTCGACTGGAGCCTTTATCGACATTACGGGCGGGCGATAATCGCTTCCTGTTTACACCCTCCGTTCGTCGTCCGGTATTACCGCCGAAAAGCCGTATCTTTGTGGCTGATTTATTGCCTATGAACGCTACGTTTGCCAACGACATCTTCCGTCAAAGTATTCTGGATTACCATTTGACCGATCATGTCGATACGCCCATTAACAATCCGTATTTATCCAGCGATATCGCTTTTCTGTTGTACCAGAAAAACTGGATTGATACGGTCCAGTGGCACCTCGAAGACATTATCCGAAGCCCAGCTATCCGGCCCGATGAGCTGGTAGCCGTCAAGCGACGTATTGATCAGTCGAATCAGGATCGAACGGATACGGTGGAGTTAATAGACAGCTGGTTTTCTGATCTGTTTCAGAACGTAGTGCCCAAGCCTGCCGCCCGGATGAATTCGGAAACACCAGCCTGGCTACTCGACCGCATGTCAATTCTCCAGCTCAAGCTGTACCATTTCCGCGAACAGGTGGAACGGGCAGGCGTATCGGACGAACACCGGCAAAAAGCCCAGCTAAAGCTAAACGTACTGCTCGAACAGGAAAGTGATCTGGCGCGGTGCTTCGATGAGCTACTGGAGGATATTCAGAACGGCGATCGGTATATGAAAGTGTACCGGCAGATGAAGATGTACAACGATCCTACGCTGAATCCTGTACTGTATACTAGTCAGGAATAAGTATTCAGTGATTACTG
>NZ_JBMDWV010000098.1:0-26077 GCF_048594605.1 Spirosoma sp. | reverse complement strand
TTGTTTCGTCCGCTTCAACCCGATGAGGATGGGCCGATTGCCGAGTCTTGTGCCAATACCAACCCAGATATCCCACAGCGCCTAATGCCAGTAAACCCGACAGTGCAAACGACGCATCGATACCCGACTCCGCTACGTGGTTGAGCAACCAGCCCGAGGCCACAGCGCCCAGGCCAATTCCGGCTTCGAGAGCAATGTAAACCGTAGCCATAGCCCGTCCGCGCGTGTGCTCATCGCTCAGGTCGGCGGTCCAGGCCTGTAAAGTCGGCGTATTCATACCCCACGACATACCGTAACAAATGGCCGCTGCCCAGAACCAGACTGGCGAATCAGTCAGGATCAACAGTACCATTGAGACAGCCAGAAACGCCGATGATATAAACAAGACAGGCACCCGACCGTAGCGGTCCGACGTACGGCTAAATAAGAGTCGTACAGCCAGCGAAGCAATCGTGTAAACCGTAAAGAATAAGCCTTTATTCGTAATTCCCAGCGACATACTCAGCGTTGAAATGACGGTCAGAACCACGCCCGACGAAAAAGCTTGCAGCAATTGTATGATGAAAGGTGGCAACGCATGCTTATCGAAAAGCTCGTCTTTCTTCAGACGTAGCAGACCAAACCGAAACGGCTGCCGATTCACCAGCGTTTCGGGCATCCGAAGCAGAATGCCGATAGAAAGTAACGCAAAAGCCGACGATGTCCAGAACATGACGTTCATCGAAAAATCGGTGGCCAGCCAGCTACCAATAGCAGGGCCCAGCGACATGCCCATGGCCGTGAATAATCCCAGCATACCCATCGCTTCGCCACGTCGGTCGGCAGGTACGACGTCGGCCACATAAGCCGACGTAGCGGTCGGTTTTGTACCCGTCGAAAAGCCGTGAATCAGACGTAGCGTCAGGAATCCCCAAACGGTAATTAAATACGGATATAGAAACCCGCAAATGAAGCACACCAACGACCCGAAGGCCATAACTGGTACCCGGCCAACCGTATCAGTGATTTTGCCGCTAAATGGTCGGGAAATACCCGCTGTAAATGTGAACAGAGCAATGATTAATCCTACGTATTCGCGGCCACCCAATTTGGTTAGATAAGCCGGTAATTCAGGAATCATCATTGAGAAACTGGCCGAGAACAGAAAGTTACTGACGCATAGTAACCAGAACGAAAGCGTATAAAGCGAAGGGCCGCGGGAAGCACGGCGGGCGGATAACGATTGAACGGCTGCCAAAATAAGATCCCCGTTGGGATTGGATGTAGGGACAAAGTTAGCCTACTACGCTGACCATTTGCTCAAAAACGACAAACTTTGACCAACCGGCTTTTTATTACCCAACCAGCCAATATGCCGCTGTTTATCGCTCTCGACAGGCAGCATAGTACTATGAGTAAAGCATACTTCACAGGAGATAGGTAGATTCGTGCTGTTTTAACCTAAATTTGCAGAACATAAGTATTTCTTTTTTCTCATGTCGCGTAACGTTAAAATTGGCCTGTTTCTTACCATTTCCATCCTGCTGACAACGTTTTCTTTTTACTTCTGGCAGGTTTTTAAAAGTCCGAACCTTCAGGTACAAGACAATGACAAGACCTTTGCCCTGCTCATTCGTAAAGGCGCTATGTTCGAGTCGGTCATGGACACGCTCAAAACGTATAAGGTCATCAACGACGAAACATCTTTCCGGTTTCTGGCCAAGATGATGAAATACCCTGAACTCGTCAAGGAAGGGCGTTACGAAATTAAACCCAAAATGGGAAACCGCGAAGCGCTGGTCAAATTACGTAGTGGCAATCAGGATGCGATGCCCGTTACGTTCAACAGTATGCGGCAGAAAAGCGATCTGATTCAACGGCTAGGCAGCAAATTCGAGTTTGGCCCCGAAGCACTGGGCAAGCTGCTGAACGATCCGGCAACCTGCGAAAAATTCGGCTTCGACACCACAACGATTGTCTGTATGTTTTTACCCAATACGTACGAGATGTTCTGGACCATCAAGCCCGAAGCGCTGCTGGAGCGTATGGGTAGTGAATACAAAAAGTTCTGGACCCCCGAACGGCAGGCGAAAGCGAAAGAGCTTGGCCTGACCCAAACGCAAACGCAGGTGCTGGCTTCCATTGTAGCCTCCGAAACCAACAAACGCGACGAGCAGCCCCGCGTAGCCGGTGTTTACCTGAACCGCTTGAAGAAAGGCATGAAACTCGAAGCCGACCCAACGGTTATTTTTGCGCTACGTGATTTTACCATCCGTCGGCTGCTTAATCGCCAGCTAACTGTCGATTCGCCGTATAATACGTATCGGTACACAGGCCTGCCGCCAGGTCCGATCAATCTTCCGGCTCCCGCTACGATTGATGCCGTTCTAAACGCAGAACAACATGATTATCTGTATTTTGTCGTGAATGCAAATTTCACTGGGTACCATACGTTCTCAAAAACCCTATCAGAACATATGGCCAACGCTCGGCTGTACCAGGCTGCTCTGACCCGTATGAAGATTATGAAATAAAATGTCCGTCGCTGGTTGTTATTGGCTGACCAGCGACTATTTTCCTATGATTACGCACGACGTTACAAATATCCGGGTTCGTTATTACGATACCGATCAGATGGGAATCGTTTATTACGGAAACTACGCCCGGTTCTATGAAATTGGCCGGGTTGAAACGCTACGTCATCTGGGGCTGACCTACAAAGAAGTGGAAGAAGGTGGCGTATCGATGCCCGTTTATGACCTCAACTCCCGCTTTATTCGACCCGCCAAATACGATGATCTGCTAACGATTCGCGTTACAATTCCGCAAATGCCGAAAACCCGGCTGATGTTCGATTACGAAATTTTCAATCAGGATGGTCAGATGCTCAATGCGGGTCAGACAACCCTGGTTTTCGTACGTACCGACACCGGTCGCCCCTGCGTAGCCCCTTCCGAGTTGATCGAAGCCACCAAACCTTTTTTTGAGCGATAGGTTACCTAAATAGTCGGTCAATAGTCAATAGTAGTCAGTCGATAGCAATCAGCCATTGTTAACTATTGACTGCCCACTAATCTCGCTACTATGTTCGACAAACTAATGGGGTTTTCCATGATGCGTAACGTCCGCATCTGGATGTACGACCACTATCCGTTTAATTCCCGAAATAGTTGGTACGTATTTCTGAAGAAAATGTTCGCCAAGATTTCGGATGAAGAGACAACCGAACGGGCAGCGTCGGTTTCCTACAGTCTTATTCTGGCTGTATTTCCCACAATCATTTTCTTCTTTACCCTCATTCCGTACATTCCGATTGACGACCTTCAAGCGCAGATTATGGGCTTCTTCCAGCGGCTCCTGCCCGGCGATACGTTCAGTACGGTCAATACAACCATTCACGACATCATCAGCCGCCCCCGGAGCAATGTGTTATCCATTGGTTTTTTGCTGGCGCTGTATTCGGCAACCAGTGGCGTAGTGGCTCTGATGCAGGCGTTCAACTCTGCCTACGAATGGTCGGATCGGCGTAGCTTTCTGAAAGTTCGGGGGGTGGCCGTTGGGCTAACGTTTATGCTGGCGTTCGCACTGATTCTGGCCGTTGTTGTCCTGATTATTGGGGGCGTAGTAAGCGATTACCTCCTCCATTTCGGCTTTCTGAACAACGTAGTGTTTGTGAATTTGCTGGCCATTGGCCGGTATCTGGTTGTGTTTGCCGTATTTGTGGGGGTAGTGTCAGTAATTTATCGCTTTGGTCCCGACGTCAACCTGAAATGGACGTTCATCCTGCCAGGAGCCGTTACAGCGTCGGTTTTGATCGTTCTTACTACGTTAGGGTTTTCGTACTACGTATCCAATTTTGGGTCTTACAACAAGCTGTATGGCTCTATCGGCACCCTCATTGCGCTGATGATCTGGATAAACCTTATTTCGCTGTTGCTCATCATTGGCTTTGACATGAATATCGCACTCTACAATCTTGAGGGCGACCAGAATCCTAGCGTTGCCGCTAAAACAACCGACAACGCCCCCGCCGATTAAATAAATTCAGGTAATTCGGGTACGTATTTTTGACCTGCCGTTCCCTAAAGAATTCGCCAAAGACTTTAGTACAAACTTTATTTTAGGTTATTATTTCACAGCGTTGTGTAAGTCTGCATAATTCGGCTGCTTGCCAGTTTTGCCAGTTTGCGACTAGTTATTTATGATTTCTGTTACTAACCAATCGAATCGCCTGCCGATGAGTCCGTATCTGAACCGGATCAAGCCGTGGGTGAGCGTTATCTGCACCTGCTATAATCATGAAGAGTATATAGAGCAGGCGCTTGACTCAGTAGTTAATCAGGATTATCCTAATGTAGAACTCATCGTCATTGATAACGGCAGCACAGACCGTTCCGCTGAACGCATCACGAAATTTGTTTCGTCCCATTCGGCTGTCAAGTTCATTGCCAACTCGACTAACCTCGGGCTGAACCGTGCGTTTAACCAGGGGCTGGCATTAGCAAACGGCCGTTATGTTATTGATCTTTCGGCCGACGACGTTTTACTGCCTGACCGCATCGCCCGACAAGCCGACACATTCGAACAATTGTCTGGTCCATACGCCGTTGTCTTCTCAAATGCTACATATATTAACTCCCAGGGTCAGGAAATAGGATGCCATTACGCTGTTGACAGAAAAGGTCATGCGAGAGCGCGCATACCCAGCGGCAATGTTTTCAAATCGATCTTGGAATCGTATTTCATCTGTACCCCCACCATGATGATGCGCCGAGACGTACTAAACGAACTCGGCGGCTACGACGAAACGCTCTCCTTTGAAGATTTCGACTTCTGGGTACGTTCGTCGCGGCTCTATCAGTATGCTTATGTCGATGAGGTGCTGATGAAAAAACGGCAACTGCCCAATTCGCTTTCGGCGCAGGTAGTACTTCCCAACAACGACCTACTTCGCTCCACGCTGGTTGTTTGCCAGAAAGCATTCGACCGCTGCCAGTCGCCCGATGAGTTTCGGACACTGGCCAGTCGTATTCGCACATTTATCCGTAAAGCCTTCTACGCCGAGCAGTTCGATTTAGCCTTACAATTTGGAAAACTCCTGCAGCAGATTGAGCGGCCCGACTGGTTATGTAGTCTGGTTTTAGGACTAAGTCGGCTGCACCCACCCGTTAATGGTCTTTACCGTGCCTACTGCAAATGGCGCACCACACATCGTATCACTACGTCCCCAACGAAACCGGTTTAGGCCATTTGTCGTTTACAGAGAAGGAAACCCTACTCTGCCGACCAGTTTTGCCATGAATGCTGAATTCATTAAACTTTATTCCGCTAACCCCGACCCACGCCGGATTGAACACATAGTAAAAGCGCTACGTGACGGCGCTGTTATCATTTATCCAACCGATACGGTTTATGGTATGGGTTGTGATATTCATAATGCACGAGCCGTTGAGCGAGTGGCGCGTATTAAGGGAATTAAACCAACTAAAAACGACTTCTCATTCATCTGCTACGATCTGAGCCACATTGCCGATTATGCCCGTGTCAGTAATCAGGCATTCAAGCTGATGAAGAAAGTATTGCCCGGTCCGTTTACGTTTATTCTCGAAGCGACGAACAGCGTACCTAAACTACTGAACACCAACAAAAAAACGGTGGGTATTCGGGTACCCGACAATAACATTCCCCGACAAATTGTGCATGAACTGGGGCATCCAATCATTACTACGTCGATCCGCGACGAAGACGAAATAATCGAGTATTCAACCGATCCTGAATTAATATTTGAAAAGTTTCAGAATCTGGTCGACATCGTGATCGACGGAGGCTATGGCGGTAACGTAGCGTCAACAATTGTTGATGCCACGGATGATGATTTTACCATCATTCGGCAGGGGCTGGGCGAACTAGTCCTTTGAAAAGTTCAAAAAAGGGCTTATACTTGCAATGTAGGGTTAGCGTTCCTTCACTATCGGGATGTAACCCTTTTTTTGTAAGTCATCATATTTTATAATATCAATATGCGTTTTTTGGTAGCCGCGCTCTCACTAGTGGCTTTATGTCAACTCACGGGTTGTTCTTCTCAATCTAAACAAGACGATACGTCAAAAACAGGTAAGATTACTACAGAAACATCAGCAGAGCCTCTAGATGCGGACAATGCCGAAAAATCAGCAACCAGCTCGCTGGCGTCAACCCGTTCGGTTTCAACAGGTGATTCTACGCTCGACTCGTTAACCTACGCTCCTACAGGCGCTCTCCTGCCCAAACACCGCATTTTCGCCTATTATGGCAATCCTCATTCCAAGAAAATGGGAATTCTGGGCGAGTATCCTAAAGAAGAAATGCTACGTCGGCTGGATGAAGAAATCAAGAACTGGCAGAAGGCCGATCCCGCTACACCGATTCAGCCTGCCCTTCATTTAGTAGCGATTTCGGCGCAGGGCGCTCCGGGTAAAGACGGTGGTTACCGCCTGCGGATGTCCGACAAAACGATCAAAAAAATATTAAAATGGGGCAATGAACATAAGGCTGTTGTTTTTCTGGACATCCAGCGCGGTCATGCTCCTCTTGGCGGAGAAATGGCCTATCTGGAAAAATACCTCAAGCTTCCTTTCGTTCACCTAGGCATCGATCCCGAATTTTCGATGGTAACGGGCCATAAGCCAGGCGCCAAAATTGGTAGCTACGACGCAGCCGATATAAATCAGGCTGTTCAGTTTTTAAGCCGGGTGGTTAAAGAAAACAAACTGCCGCCCAAAGTACTGGTTGTTCACCGTTTTACGCAGGGAATGATAAAGAATTACAAGAATATCAAACTCGACCCAAATGTTCAGATTGTGATGGATATGGATGGCTGGGGACCGCCTGTTCTGAAAAAAGATTCGTATCACGACTATATCCAGAAAGAACCTGTTCAGTACACTGGATTTAAGTTGTTCTACAAAAACGATTTCCGCAAACCCGGTTCACGTATCATGACTCCGGAAGAAGTGCTGGCCCTCGATCCTAAGCCAATGTACATTCAATACCAGTAAGTCCATCCTAGTTTCCAGTACGTAAAAAGGCCCCACTATCTACTAGTGGGGCCTTTTTACGTACTGGCGATTCGACTTGTTTATAATTACGCTCTAATGTGACTTTGTAGGGGTCAAAAGCAAATTTTCATACCGCTAAATCAATATATAAATAAACCAGATTGATCGGGCCTATTAACAATTCTCTAACAAAAACTAGAGTCAACTAATTCATTTACAAGACATTAAACCGATTTTCTCTCTAAGAACCAGCCTTCGTTCTGCCCTAACGTAAATTTGCGTAACATATTGTTGATAGTGCATGGGTTGATAATAGATATTTGTCTTACTACCTTACTGGCAGAACCTACCCCAGGGTAGCGTTAGTCACTTCTTTCACTAAAAAACTTTTCTAGTATGTTCAACCCTTTACGAAAAAGCAGGCTCTTTGCGGTACTAATCGGACTGTTACTTAGCGCTCCGTATGCTGGATTTGGTCAGATCGATCTCAAGGACGAGTCGAGAACGACTAAACTTTCTCCCGAACTCCTGAACATCCGGCTTAAAGAAAATCAGCAGAAAAGCTTTAGTACGAAAAGCGGAAATCTTCGGCAGGCAGCCTCATCGGAAGATATACCCCTGCAGAAAATTGAGATGACCCGTGTACGTAATGGCATGATCGCTATTAATGCGGTTGCTACCGGTGCAGATGGACAGGCGCTGCTTAACGATCTTCAGGCGCTGGGGCTTACACAAGGGGCTTATCACAAAAAGATTGTGTATGGCTACTTCCCCGTCAACAAATTAGATCTCCTTCAGAACGTAACAACTCTTCACATTGCCCGCCCAGCCTACCGACCTCATCACAATGCCGGGAAAGTTACTTCGCAGGGCGATACGGTTATGCGCGCCAATGTTGCCCGTCGTGTCCATAACGTATCAGGTGCAGGTTCTAAAGTGGGGGTTCTATCAGACTCCTATGACGCTCTACTGGGCGCTGCTGATGGCGTAGCTTCTGGCGATCTGCCCGCCGACGTACAGATTGTGAAGGATCTACCGATGGATGAAGATTCAACGCTTAGCGATGAAGGCCGGGCTATGGCCGAAATCGTTCATGACGTAGCACCCGGAGCCAGAATTGCATTCCATACCGCTTTCGACAGTTATGTTGATTTTGCCAACGGCATTATCCGTCTGGCGCAGGCTGGCTGTAATATCATTGTCGACGATGTCATTTACTTATCAGAGCCTTTCTTTCAGGATGGCATTATTGCACAAGCGGTCAATTATGTGAATAAAAACTGGGGGGTCACCTATTTTTCTTCAGCTGGTAATCAGGGACGTCAATCGTACAGTAGTGGCTTTCGTAATTCAGGAAAGCTCCCTCCGCTGCCAGCAGGCTATTCAATTCCTGGAAGTGCTGCCCATGATTTTGGCAATGGTAAAGTCACACAAAAACTAACGATTCCTGCGCGTGGTAGCGTTCAGATTATGCTACAATGGGCCGACCCGTTCTATTCAGAAAGTGTTGCCTCCGGGGGGGTATCGGGCGCAAAAACCGACATTGACCTTCTTGTCTATTACCGAGGTGTACTTCAGCCACAGCTCTCGAGCGGAAACCCGAACATCGGCGACGATCCTTATGAATATATTGCTTTTACCAATTCAGCGAATACTCCGCTGGAAGTCGAACTAGCGATTATTAAGTACGATGGTCCTGATCCAGCCCAGATCAAATGGGTTAATTTTGGAAGCAGTAGTACAATCGTTGAATTCAATACGCAAAGCTCAACCAGTTACGGTCATAACAATGCCCAGGGTGCGATTTCTGTTGGTGCAGCAGCCTGGTTCCAAACTCCTGGCTATAGCTCCAGACTGTATCCGTTGCCTCTTATCGAGTCGTTCTCATCGGCGGGTGGAACCCCCATTCTGTTTACTGAATATGGGCAGCCTATTCCGCCAGTTGTTCGGCTGAAACCAGAAATTGTTGCGCCCGATGGTGGTAATACTACGTTCTTTTATGGCCAGCAGTTGAATGATGGCGATACGTTCCCCAATTTCTTTGGTACGTCAGCAGCCGCTCCTCATGCCGCCGGAGCCGCTGCACTTTTGCAAGAAAAAGCTAAACTCGCCATGACTCCTGCCGACGTATTACTACGTTTACGGTCGACGGCCATTGACATGGATGATCCGCTCACCCCCGGCTTCGATACGGGCTTCGACTTCAGAACCGGTTTTGGCTTCATCCAGGTCGATAAAGCGATTATGATCGATGGACAGCCACTGGTAATTTTACCTCCGCTGTACGACTGTGCAACCGGACGAATTACGTTACGGACCAGTGGTGGCGATGGTACACCAATTACCTTCTCGGTTCCCGGCGTTACGCGCACATCGCCGACAAGTACAACAGGGATTGTCGAAGCTGGCTTACGTAATGACCCCAAAAACATCATCATTACCGCTACTCAGAATGGCATCACGGTTGTGTACGACTTCGACTTGGCTGCTGCCTGCAATAATCAGCCTCAGGCCCGTATCGCAGCGAACGAACCCGGAACAGGTCTGCAGGTAACTACACTCGGTAATCCTATTTCGACAGACTGGCTGGATATTGAAGTGCGGGGCGCGAAAGGCAAACCTCTTACGCTTCAGATTAATAATACACTGGGCGGAATCAACAGCAGTCGGGTAATCGACGAAGCAGGGCCTGTTGAACGGCACAAACTCCACCTAGGACATACATCAGGGCTGTATTTCTTACAGGTCACTACGCCGGGCGAAACCAAAACCATTAAAGTGGTTCGGCAGTAAATCCGGTTCGCCACGTAGTAAAAAAGCCTCGCTGATCATCAGCGAGGCTTTTTTACTACGTTTATAAATCAGTTACCGATTCTCAACCAGTTCCTTGAATTCATCTACCGTTACGTCCTGCGTTACAGTAGTTAATTGCGTTTTAGCATACTCGATGATTTTGTCGTCATATACCTGATTGAACGTATTGGTATAATTCTGACCATTATTTTTCTCATCCATCAAGTAGTTACGGGCAATACGGTCGATGGTTTTGGTCATTTCTTCATCGTCCGTGTTAGCAAAGCCAAACTGCTCACGAACCATCTTCCGCGTCGCTTCCAGCACTTCCTCGAACTCAACTTTTATATCCGCTTTTTCGGCGATCTTGTTTTTAATAAGTTGCAGTTTCACTGACTTCGTGAAATCGTCGTATTGCTCGTCAATCTGCTCAGGAGTAAACTTACCTTCGTTGACTTCGAGTAGCCAATTTTTCAGAAATTCATCCGGCAATAAAATTGGGGTACTGTCGAGCAGCATTTTCTCAATGTCTAACCGCAACAGTTGGGTCGATTCACGAACGTAGTTACTCCGAATAACCTCAGCAACTTTCGTGCGGAACTGCTCTTCATCCTGAACCGCACCAGCTCCCAGTACTTTATCGAAAAGCTCCTGATTTAGTTCTGCGGGTTCATGGCGGGTAATATCATCAACTTCAAATGTGAATTCACCTGTCAGGTTCGCGGCTTCTTCCGGCTTAGCGCCTGTTGCGTTGGCACGCGCTTTTTCATCAGGAAATGCCTGATCCAGCACAAACGTAACAACGTCACCTTTTTTCTTACCAATAAACTGACCTTTCGAGTCATCGGCCATCTTATTCATCGGAAGGGCCGTTTTAGCGGAAAAGCCTTCTTCACCTTCCGCTACGTTCACCTGCTTCAGTTCGCCATAAATGGTATCGCCTTCGCCAACTTCTTCTCCGTGAGCGTGCGTATGAAACCGCTGCTGCAGGTCGGCAATCGTACTGTTTACTTCCGCTTCACCAGCCTGGATCTCGTATTGAGTTACGCTTGGCAGATCGCTGAAATCTATGTCAAATTCTGAAGCCAGGCCAAGTGTATAACTAAAGGCAAAATCAGTCTGATTATCCCAGTCGATGGCGTCAGCTTCCTCCCGATTGGGAACCGGATCACCAACAACCTGTAATTTATTTTCACGGATATACTGACTAACGGTCCGGCTTAGCATTGAGTTGATTTCATCAACCAGAATACTCTTACCATACATTTTCTGCACTAAAGAAGCCGGTACATGACCAGGCCGAAAACCCTTCAACTGAACTTTCCGACCGTAGTCTTTCAGTTTCTTATCAACTTCTGGCTTATAGTCGGCTGGGGTCAGGGTTATTTTCAGCGAGGCATTGGTGTCGCTGGCTTTTTCTAAAGTAATATCCACGTTTGTATTGGTTTAAAATGGTGAATGAGCGAATGAGAGATTGAGCGAATATTAGTCAATGCGACAAAATACCATTCACTCATTCACTCACCCACTCATTCAAAACTTTGTACGGGCGGAGGGACTCGAACCCACACACCTTGCGGCACCAGATCCTAAGTCTGGCACGTCTACCAATTTCGCCACGCCCGCAGTCTGTTGTTCGTACAGCGGCTCGCTGTTTGAACTTTTCAGGCTGCAAAAGTAAGAAATTTTTTATTTGTTTGCCAATTCAAGCAGAATTTTTCCGAGGCCATCTAAAATTACAGCCCAATCTTAAAGACAACGGATAAATTTAGTTAGACCGCCACGTCAATTTTTTATTATTAATTTGTTATCTTGGTAGTACGAGTACAACCTATAGCTATTACCTGCAACGAAGTCGTGTATGATGAATGCAATTGAGCGTCGACCCAACGCTGAACCCGTGATTGATTTAGAACTGGAGCGGCAGGAAATTCTGAAACGCTACCGGCGATTACTACGGGCAGCCAAACCAATGCTGAAAGGTGACGACGCCAAGCTGATAAAACGCGCGTTTAATACCTCTGCCGAAGCCCATAAAAACATGCGTAGGCGTTCGGGAGAGCCTTACATTTACCATCCACTAGCCGTGGCCCAAATCGCGGTTGAGGAAATTGGACTAGGAACTACCAGCATTGTTGCTGCGCTGCTCCACGACGTAGTAGAAGATACCGACACGACCATCGCCGATATTGAACGGTCATTCGGCCCTAAAGTTTCCCGCATTATTGATGGTCTGACCAAAATTTCGGGCTACTTCGAATATGGTTCCTCGCAACAGGCTGAGAATTTCCGTAAAATGTTGCTGACCTTGTCGGACGACGTACGGGTTATTCTGATCAAACTTGCCGACCGCCTTCACAACATGCGAACGCTGGAGTCGATGCCGCGCGACAAGCAGTTGAAAATTGCCTCGGAAACGATCTATATCTATGCCCCTCTTGCTCACCGACTGGGATTATATACGATTAAATCAGAACTGGAAGACCTGTACCTGAAGCATGTAGAGCCCGAAGCGTACAAAGATATTGCCAAAAAGCTGCGTGAAACCCGACTGGCCCGCGATCGTTTTATCGGCCGTTTCATTGAACCGATTGAGAAAGATCTTGCCGAAACGAATATCAAGTATGTTGTTAAGGGACGTCCTAAATCCATTTACTCAATTTGGAACAAGCTGAGCAAATCGAAAAAGCCGTTTGAGGAGATTTACGATTTGTTTGCGGTTCGAATCATTCTGGACGTACCGCCTGAAGAGGAAAAAGCAGCCTGCTGGCGGGCCTATTCAATTGTGACGGATCATTACAAACCCAATCCCGATCGATTGAAAGACTGGATTAGTACGCCCCGGGCAAATGGTTACGAATCGCTCCACACTACGGTCATGAGCAAACAGGGGCAGTGGGTGGAAGTACAGATTCGTACCCAGCGGATGAACGAAATTGCCGAAAAAGGCTACGCTGCTCACTGGAAATACAAAGGAAACGATACGCAAACCGGAGCGGGTATCGAAGCCTGGATTAGTCAGGTACGCGATATGATCGAGTCAGCGGGCAGTGGCGATAAGAAAGCTGCTATTGAATTTGTCGATGATTTCCGCAGTAACCTGTACAGCGAGGAAGTATTTGTATTTACGCCTAAAGGTGATCTACAGGTATTGCAGCGCGGAGCGACCGCGCTCGATTTTGCCTTCGACATCCATACCCAGATTGGGGCGCGTTGTATGGCCGCCAAGGTCAATAACACACTTGTACCGCTTAGCTACGTTCTCCAAAATGGCGATCAGGTCGAAGTCATTACGTCGAACCGCCAGAAACCCAATGAAGACTGGTTACGGTTTGTCGTTACGTCGAAAGCAAAAACCAAGATTAAAGATTTAATCAAGGAAGAAAATAAGCGATACGTAACGGATGGTCGGGAGATGGTTAATAAGCGGCTGCGGTTGCTCCGAATGGAGATGACCAATGAGCTCATTAACCAATTGCGGGCTTATTTCGGATCGAAAACCACCGATGACTTTTTTTATCGCGTTGGTAAAGGTCATATCGACGTTCAGGAATTAAAGAAATTTAAGGCCGATAAGGAAGCCAAAGAAAACCGTACGAATAAACTCAATACCGATACGTTGCCCGATGCAAAAGCTTTTGTAAAAGAGCTTAAGAAAATCCACGGTGAACGGGCCGACGCCGATATGTTGCTCATTGGTGAAGACATGGATCGGATTGATTATACACTGGCAAAATGCTGTAATCCCATTTCGGGCGATGATGTATTCGGCTTTGTGACCATTAATGAAGGCATTAAAATACATCGTGTTACGTGTCCCAACGCCGTTGAGTTAATGTCGAATCACGGCAACCGGATCATTAAGGCGAAATGGACGTCGCAGAAAGAACTGGCTTTTCTGGCCGGTCTTCGCATTACGGGTACCGACCGGGTCGGATTAATCAATGACGTAACACGGATTATCAGTAACGAATTACATATTAATATGCGCTCGGTGGCCATCGACTCAAAAGATGGCATCTTTGAGGGAAACATTCGGCTCTACGTTCACGACACTGCCCATCTGGAAACCCTCATGCGAAAAATAGAACGCGTCGCGGGCGTGTTTGAAGTCGTGCGGTTCGATTCGTAGCCAGTTCAAGCTTTCAGATCCCACTGGTCAATTTAACTAGCCTTCAGAAACATTGAGAGTTGGAATCTGAAACTTTGAATTATAAACTACAAACCTTGCTTACCTTTGCACTTTCACTTAATTGGATCTGGATATGCCTGCTCCGACACAATCGAATTTAGAGGCAGCGATGATGATTTTCCGGGCTTATCTTGAACGGAAAGGTCTACGGAAAACTCCCGAACGCTTTGCCATCCTTGAAGAAATTTATAACCGGCAGGATCACTTCGACGTGGATGAGTTGTACATCTCGATGAAAAACAAGAAGTATCGCGTTAGCCGGGCCACGGTTTATAATACGCTGGACGTACTGGTCGATTGTGATCTGGTAACCAAACACCAGTTTGGACGAAATCTGGCGCAGTACGAAAAATCCTATGGCTATCGTCAGCACGATCACCTGATCTGTACGGATTGCCACAAGGTGATGGAATTCTGTGATCCACGCGTACAAAACATACAGAATATGGTGGGCGACATGCTGAAGTTCAAAGTAATGCACCATTCCCTGATTTTTTATGGCTCCTGCGCGCGGGATTTCTGCGAAAATCGCCAGGTAACGGAAAAGGATGAACAGGGCGTACAGGTACCTGTTGAAGGCTAGTTATATGTATGATGTAAGACTATAATGTCGTTTCAGCCATGCTGCTCACATTACACTTCTTGCATTACTTTCCCGATATATTCAGCCATCATCAACAAAGGCTTGACTACACGTAGTGAATTTGTCTAATCACAGCCGTTTCAGCGGCCAATCATAATGATCGATGTTTTATTAGGCCTCCAGTGGGGCGACGAAGGAAAAGGTAAAATCGTGGACGTACTGGCGCCACAATACCAGGTTGTAGCTCGTTTTCAGGGCGGTCCTAACGCCGGGCACACACTCGAGTTCAACGGGCTAAAGCACGTATTACACCAGATTCCGTCTGGTATTTTCCGTAATGATATTCTTAATATCATCGGCAACGGCGTAGTACTGGACCCGATCGTCTTTAAGAAAGAAATCGACGGACTGGCTAAATATAATCTGGAGCTGACGCAAAACCTCCAGATTTCCAAGAAAGCTTCGATTATCATTCCTACCCACCGACTCCTGGACGCAGCTTATGAGCAGGCCAAAGGAGATTCGAAAATTGGATCAACCCTGCGCGGTATCGGACCCACGTATCAGGATAAAGTAGCTCGTCAGGGTTTACGGGTTGGTGACGTACTGTCGCCAAATTTTACGGAGAAATACAACAAACTGGTTGCTACGCATAAGGTTATTCTGGATCAGAATAATTTCGATTATGCATCCGTTCTGCCCCAGGCTGAATCCGAGTTCTTTGGAGCGGTTGAGTTTATGAAACAGTTCCAACTGACGGATAGTGAGTACGTAGTGAATAACGCGCTGACTGACGGGAAGAAGATATTAGCCGAAGGTGCACAAGGCTCATTGCTGGACATCGACTTCGGTTCGTACCCATTTGTGACCTCATCCAACACCATGACGGCAGGCGCCTGTACTGGATTGGGGGTAGCTCCTCGCCAAATTGGCGACGTTTATGGAATTTTTAAAGCGTATTGTACCCGCGTCGGCAGCGGCCCCTTCCCTACCGAACTCAATGACGAAACGGGTGAGCGTATTCGGCAGGAAGGTCGTGAGTTTGGCGCAACAACTGGTCGTCCGCGCCGATGCGGCTGGCTGGATCTGCCCGCTCTAAAATACGCCATCATGATCAACGGGGTTACGCAGCTGGTGATGATGAAGGTCGACGTCCTGAATATTTTCGATGAAATCAAGGTCTGCACGCATTATCAGTTGCCCGACGGTAGCCTTACGGAGCAGCTGCCTTACGATCTCTGCGACACGGACGTAACACCAGTTTACAGAACGTTTAAAGGTTGGCAGGCAGATTTGACCGATATCCGGTCGTTCAGCGATGTACCAGCGGAACTGGCTACGTATGTTTACTTTCTGGAAGATTCACTCGGATTGCCCATTAATTTTATTTCTACCAGCCCTGACCGTGAAGCGATTATTCATCGTCAGGCTGTAATTGCGTAAAGAATCATACGCTTATAAATTAGTTGTTACGTCGTTGTTCGACCCCGCTGGCAACAGATGGTTATAGAAAACCAAAGCTATAAGCATCTATCGCCAGCGGGGTCGACTACTACCAGTACGCTTAAATTAATTGTATAATGTCAGCCCGGAATTTCTATCAGACTTTTTACCAGAGCGATTCCCTTTTTCGTCTGGCTGACGATGTATGGGACGCACCAGTAACGCAGCTGGCGGATGAGTCCGCTCCGCAAATAATCGTTGAAACAACCGATTTACTTGCGGAGTTAGATGCCCTGTCCGCTAAACCATCATCAACTGACGTAGCAGTAACTTTAGGCAATTCAGCAGTAGAACTTCCTGTTCCAGAATCAGTTGTATCCATTCCAGCGCCTGAGCCATTACCTCAACCTCCAGTACGTCCGACGGTTCCGTCGATTTTACCGCCTATTCAACAGCAACCTCGCCTGCCCCAATTAAACCACAAAGTTCTACTGCTGGCCGACGAGGAATTAGACCCTAGTAATCTGCTGTTTCTGGAGAAGATTCTGAAAGCCGTTAGCCTCAACGTCAATGGAGTTGATCTGCTTAATCTGCACGGCGTTCAGGGTATGAATTTCGCTGAATTGCTGCGCGGTAAATACATTAATCATTTCATTACGTTCGGCGTGCCGTTTGAACGAATTAACCTCGATATCATGATGGACCGTTACGCTCCGGTCCGGTTTGAGGGCATTACGTTCCTGATGGCCGACTCATTGCCAACTATCGAAGCCGATCAAAACCTGAAAAGACGGCTCTGGGGCGCTCTACAGCGAATGTTTTTACGATAACGAGATACGTATCGAAACCGCTTAATTCATGACGGGTTTTCGGGATAATACCCAGTTTCTTATTTCGGACAACGTGCCGTCAAAATGAACGCTGGTCTGTGCTGTTGAGCGAGTGGCTTTACCTGTTCCTCTTTCCAGATCTAATGTCATCTGGCAGGACAAGGTGCCGGGATACCGTCGGGCTTCAATCTGAACGATAGAATCCGTTAGCCATTTAATTTCATCTGCACTCCATACATCATCTTGTAGATCGAAGAGTAGCACGTGATCATGCGTTCGATAAATGAATGGTTTGTAAATCCAATGGCTCATTCGAATCTCAGCCATTTCGAACTGGATTTGGTACGTACCATCAGGAGAAGTACTATCTTTCATTTCCATAAAGTTTTACTTTACCGTCTGTTCATCGACAATTGTTTTTAACTCCTCAAACTCAGGGGAAGGCGTTTCTTTTAGTTCGTTATATCGCTGAGTAAACAACTGGATATATTGCTGTAATGTATTTCCATCAGGCGATGTATAATGGATATCCGCCCCTCTCCGGATCAGTAACAGACAAACATCCCAATATTCAAAAGACGAAGCAAAAAGCAGGGGCGAATAATTCCGGGTGTATTGATCGTACGTAGCGACTACATCGATTTTTGCCCCCCGATCAAGCAGCAATTTCACTTTTTCTACAGAGTCCTCTCCACCCGAACGAATCGCTTCATACAGAATTGGTACGTTGTTTTCTCCATTTGCATTCGGATCGGCGCCGTGGTCAAGGAAAAATTTTAGCTGGTCGGACGTAGCGTTCCAGACGATAGCCGCATGTGTTGACACCCTTGCCGGGTTCGTGCTGTTGATCGTCGCTCCAGCCGCTATCAGTAATTCAAGAATACGTTTCGTTTTTTCCCAGTCTCGCGAGTAAGGACTATAATGGGTAGCCGTGTAATCGAGAATGGTTTGTTTTTGGTCGATATCCAGGTCATTAATCTGAAGCACTGGCTCACGCAGTAACTCGTCAACTTCTTCTATATCATCGTCATAAATAGCGGACATAATGGTCTTTCGTTGTTGATCTGGAAAATATCGAGAGCCATCGTAATCTGATTTGTCGTATTTAATCGCACTAATCAAGTCTTTTGCGCCAGTACTAGCGCTATCAAGCAACATAACAGCAAAGGGAAGCAGCACTAGAGCGAAAGCAGTGTATTTAGCCCACGGAAACGGTATCAGGTTGAGTATTAGTAATAGAACAAGAGCAATAGTTGCCAGATTCAGAATAGCCTGTCCCATACCCTGGCCGGCCGCATCGCCCCCTTTCGTTGGAGAAAGAAACGATATAGCAAGCAATAAGCCCAGGATAGCAACGAATACCCAGTTTATAACTATAATGTATTTGAGCATGGTTATCAAGAGGAAGTAGATGACCAGATGCCGCGAAGCTGCTACGAAAAACGAACAAAGCCCATGAAGAATAAGTAGCTGGTAGATTTGAGTGAGTAAGTAGCATACTTTGCCATGTACAATACACAACAGATTCTTTTACGGATCGACCTACCGTCAACTTATTAAAAATATTTCATGTTCAACCTACGCTGCCTTGCGTCTATTGAGTACTATTTGCGTATTTACAACCGTTTTTGTTAGTAGCAACCTGACCCGGCAGCCCATTGGATGTCCGACTTTATAATGACGCTTATCAAACGCCTTCGCACCTTATTTTTCCCTAATACGTCGTCTCCCCCGTCGATGCCTCCAGTTGTTAGCTTCGCTACCCTACCCGACTATACGGCTCAACGGATTACACAAAAACCTGATAGTGAATTAGCTCCACCTGTTACGTTATCTCCGGTTAGCCAGCCCAGCCAATTGCCCGATTGGGTTACTGACGACGAGTCAATACGTGACGAGGGGGTTTTATTCGGCCTCTCTGATGCTTCTCCTGATGGGAAACTTGCCCAAATTCGGGCCGTTTTTGCCCAGCAAACGGCTCCTCTGGACGAAGCAATCGAGCAACATTCAGAAAGAATAGCCGAGTTTAATATGTTCATTGAACAACGTCAGAACCAGATTTTTTCTTTGCGTGATCAGCTTTTAGCCTTACAAAATAGCCAGCCTGCTCCCGGTAATCTGATTCGGACAGTGGCGAGTCTGTGCCTCTCAGTCATCATGTGCGTTGGTAATTTCTTTCTAATCGACGTAATGCTGTATCCTTCTTTTCCAAATCGATGGGTTGCGATAGGCGTGTTTTTGGCTGGTATGTTCAATTTGTTCGGGCGTACGTCGTTCTTTTATGAAACTGACTCTAAACTGTCGGGGAGACGGATTGTTGAAGAAGTAGGTATGCCGCTCGCCACATCTGTTTTCGTACTGGTACAATCTTTGCAAACACAGTCTATAGGGGCTTCTATTGGCCTGTTCGTTTTTGTCTTTTTCATGTTTCTGCTGTCCGGCAAGCTCTTACTCAGTACGTTGACAGGCTTACAGAGTGAGTTACGTATTCTGGAACAGAATCGTCAGCTTATTGTGAGCAAAGAGCAGCATATACCAGCCTTGAGCGCTGAAATTGCCCGGCTCGAACGGGAGGTTGACACAATTCGAGCGCAGAAGTGGCCAATCGTCACTACGCTTAATCATATTGAGGCAAACCTCAGTCAGTTGAACGCTCAGCGTGATAGACTTGTTAATTTGTTTTTGAGTGAATTCGAGCTGGCCCGCAGTATTCGTGACCGATTGACTGAGCAACAGCGTAAACTAATGATGGATTATAAATGATAAACGATTACTATTCTGTTTAACACTCAGGGATTAAGCCCATTATAATTCATCATTTGTCATTCATTATGGAACCAACAAGCAATCCTGATTTTCAGCATGGCTACGCTAGTGGCGTAGAAGGCGTTGACCGGGAAACATACGAAGGCTATTTATCCAGCCAGATCAATACCGACTGGCTTTCGGAACGTATTCAGGAAAAGCGAACCGAGCTGGATCGTACCGAACGGCAGCTGACGGAGGCTACTGATGCGAACCGGGCAGCTTATGCAGATCTGCAAAACCACACGCTTCAGGTCGAGCGGTTGGATAAACAGGTCAAGCAAAAAGAAGCCGACCGCCAGGCGCTGGAAACGGATCGGGATAATCTTCGGGAACGTCGGACCAAAGCGGCCCCTGACTATTCATTGCTAGCCGGGATTTTATTCCTGATAGCCGGTATTTCGTTTTTGGCGGGCGATTTAATCATCTCTCACGAGATTGTCGCCTACGCGCTGAACATACGAAACACCGACGAAGCCTGGGCTTTTGCGGTTGGTCTGGCGATGGTGTCGATTCTGCTGAAACCTGCTTATGACCGGTTGATTGAAAAACCTTACCAGGAAAAGCCCGAAGAGAATCGCACCAAATACGAGCGGTTTAAGATTGCCCTCGCTGTGTTTTCAGTACTGACGCTGGCCGTTCTGGGCTGGTTCCGATATGAAGCGTATCGAACCGATCAACTCAAGGCGGCTATCAATAAATCCGTTCGGCAACTCCAGTTAAACACTGATCCAACGGCGGCCGTGCAGACGCTTAGTCCGTCGGTAATGAACAAAATTGAAAAGCAACTGAGTGAGTCAAGCGAATTGAATCTGGCGCTGGTAAATAGCCCCTGGGCATTGCTGTCGTTTGTGTTGAGTGGCATCCTTTTCGCACTGGCTGGGGCCGTCTGTTTAGGAATCGCGCTGCCCGTTTTATCGGCTTTCTGGTTCCGCTGGCTGCAAGCCGATATTAAACTCTGGAAACTACGTCGGCGCATAAAGCGGCTGGACAAGGAAATAGCGCCACTCGACGCCCAACTGGCCGAGCAAAGAACACGGCAGAATGTTTTGCAGCACAACCTTGATCTGTTACCTAACCTCAGCGAGTTGAAAGAGCAACGTCAGAGCATTGTATCGGAACTGAACGAACTCCTTGCCGAGTTCAAACTCGCTCAGACAGACAGTCGTATTAGTAATTTCAACGATGGGTATGGTCAGGGCGAAGCTACGCGTACGAACCTGAGTGACGATGAACAGCGGCAGTTACGTAAAGAAATGCTGTCCTTGCACAACAGTAATCGATCTCGAACGGCTGAACCCCGCCCAAACACTACGTTATCCGACAAGGGTTCGAATGGCAAGCACCAAAGTCTGCGACCATATCAGACCATTCGTAAGTTTTTATCGGACGAACTATAAGGGAATATGATCTTTAAACGTAACGGTTTCTCCTGCAGTCAGGCGGCAGAGGTCGTTGCGTTTTCAGGCAATAGCTATACCGGCCAGCAAGCCCCCCAGAATCAATACGTAAGGCGGGATCTTTGTGTAAAGCAGTATTGCAATAGTTATTAAAACAATGACTACAGACGGCCAGTGAGGAGCCATCGGCTCAAAAAGGGCCATGGCTGCGGCTGCCGTCAGGCCGGTACTCGCGGCATTTATTCCTTCGAGCGAAGCCCGTACGACGCGATATCGTTTTAGCTGTTCCCAGAAGCGATACACAAAGAAGATGAGGAACGTACCGGGCAGAAAAATACCGGCTGTCGATACTACGCTTCCCCACAGTTGACCGTGCATTCCAGAATCGCGCATGGATAAAGCCCCGATGTATGACGCAAATGAGAAAACAGGCCCCGGTACGGCCTGCACCAATCCCAGCCCCGACAGGAATTCTTCATGGGTCAGATAGCACTTAAAGGCCACGAACTCATTGTAGAGCATTGGCGTCAGCACCTGCCCTCCCCCAAAAACGAAACTACCGTTCCGATAAAAATTTTCGAACAACCGTACGGGTAAAGATTGTGTTATGGCACCTAGTATGGCAGCCCCCACAAACACGCCTAACCACAGAAAAAAATTAGCCCATTGGACACGCAGAGGCTGTTTGTCCATTCGCTGTTGCTTTTGATACGTCAACGCTGTTGTAAGCCCACCCACCAGCAAAACAATAGGGGTCATTACAGGCGATCTGAAGGTATATCCCACCAGTGCAGCAGTCAGTGCAAGGGCCAGACTAACATTATTTTTAATGACTTTTCGCCCAATTCGGTATCCGGCGACAATCATAAACCCAACGGCCATGGGCTGAATAAACCGGGCAAATTGCAACGAGAGCTGATGTTTTTCCAGATAGTAAACCCCCATCCCGGCAGCGGTCATAATGCTTACCGCCGGTAAGATCCAGACAAACAACGTAACATAAGCCAGATTTGGACCGCCAATCTTAAACCCAACTGCCGTGATGGTCTGGGTTGACGTAGGGCCGGGAAGAACCTGTCCGAGCGCGTTCAGTTCCAGTAGTTCGTCTTCTGTGATGTATCGTCGTTTTTGTACAAAACGCTCGTGAATCAAATCCAGATGCACCTGTGGTCCACCAAACGTTTTCAGCGCCAGAATCAGCACATCTTTCAAAAAGATGATGTATCGAATTCGGCGGACAGGCTTAACGGTCGGTAGATGTGGCAGCATTAGCTAATGTCATTCGCAGTGGTTCAGTGGTCATTTAGTAGTAGTCGTTAATCAAACAACCCTAAATGACCACTGTGTAACTATTTCTTTTTTAAGCCTAATTCCATCAAACGCTCGTCTAAAAACTCACCCGCTGTCATGTCTACATACAACTTTGGGTGCTTCGCGTCAATGCAACTTTCCAGACTAGTCAAGTCCATATCGGCGCGGGGATGCATAAAGAATGGAATCGAATAGCGTGACTGATTCATTTTCTCGCGCGGAGGGTTTACCACCTGGTGAATCGTTGATTTTAGCTTATGGTTGGTTAATCGGTCGAGCATGTCGCCTACGTTTACGACCACCTGATCGGGTAAGGCTGTAATACCGATCCATTTTCCATCGCGACGTAGCACTTCCAACCCATCGGCCGACGCGCCCATCAGCAACGTAATGAGGTTAATGTCGCCATGAGCCGCAGCCCGCACAGCGCCATCGGGCGTCGTTTCAGGGTCGAGCGGAAAGTAATGCAATGCGCGCAGAATGCTGTCGCCGTTGCTCACTTTATCGTCGAAGTAATTTTCAGGGAGTTCCAGATAAATGGCAATAGCACGTAGTAACTGCTTCCCTGCGTTTTCGAGGGTTTTATACGCTTCCAGAGTTGCCTCACTAAATTCAGGAAACTCTTCTGGCAATACGTTGGCAGGCATATCATCAACAGGATCAGGCTGACCAATGTGATAAAACTCTTTTAAATCGGCCACTTTGAAGCCTTTGGCTGTTTCCTTGCCTTTGCCGATGTAGCCCCGCTGCCCATTTAACTCAGGGTGCTCATACTTCCTCTTCAGGTCGTCCGGAGCCGAGAAAAACTTTTGTGCTGAATCATAGAGCCGTTTCGTTAATTCGTCGGTGAGGCCGTGGTTACGGATTGCCACAAAACCAATCTGATTAAATGCACGACCCAAATCCTGCACAAAACGAGCTTTCCGCTGGGGGTCGCCAGCGGTGAAATCTGCCAGATCTAATGACGGAATTTCATTGTATAATTCTTCGGATAACATATACTAATCCATTTTCGCAAAAATACAAAAGGGCGTGGTAAAACAGTCCGCCGTTGCGGTTATCGAGTCATAAAATTGCAGAGTTGGCTAACCTCGCCCTGAGCTTTACAGCTTTATGATTCGATAACCGCAACGGCGGACGTTCTATCGCTTTTCCAGCGTTAACTAAAATTCTTTCCAACCTTATTCCAGTCTACTACGTTCCAGAAAGCGGTAACGTATTCAGGCCGGCGATTCTGATATTTCAGATAATAAGCATGTTCCCATACATCAAGCCCTAAAATAGGCGTGCCTTTTTTCTCGGCTAGAGCCATTAGCGGATTATCCTGATTGGGTGTTGTAACAATGTCAATGTCGTTACCGCTCTTGATAAGCCATACCCAGCCCGAACCAAACCGAGCCGTAGCAGCCTTGCCCCACTCCGTTTTGAAATTATCGAATGAGGTAAATTTCTTGTTAATCGCATCAGCAAGCGCTCCTTTTGGTGCACCACCGGCGTTTGTTCCCATGATATTCCAGAAAAACGTATGATTCCAATGGCCGCCAGCATTGTTACGTACCGCAGCGGGTGTACTGGCATTCACGCTTTTCACCAGCGCTTCAATATCCATTTTTGCCATATCGGTACCGGCCACTGCTTTATTCAGATTATCCACATAGGCTTTATGATGCTTGCCGTGGTGAATTTCCATTGTTGCTTTATCAATATGCGGCTCAAGTGCGGCAGCATCGTATGGTAAAGGAGGTAATTTGAACGGTCCTTCGGCCTGTACGGTGCCAAATGAGCGGAAAGCGACCAGCCCGGCCGAAGCCCCAAAGGCCAATTTCAAAAACTCGGAGCGATTCATGCGAATGTTGGTTTTTGGAGAAACAAAAAAGCGTCTAATAAACAACCTGTTTCAACCAGGGATGTTCATTAGACGCAAAGAAAGGAGATTTTTGTATGCTGCGGCACAAAGCGCGCAGATACTTTATCCGCTACGTTTAGTCGTAGGCAATCCGGCTTAATATACTACGCCCAAGCGTGACCTCGTCGGCATATTCAAGATCGCCCCCGATTGGAACGCCCCGTGCGATGGTCGAAATCTTTAGATTAAAGGGCTTGAGTTTTTTCTGAAGATAAAATGCCGTTGTGTCCCCTTCCATCGTTGGGCTGATCGCCAGAATGATTTCGCGCACCTGCTCTCCTTCAGAACCCTTCAAGCGTTCCATCAGCGAGTCGATTTGCAGATCACTCGGCCCGATGCCTTCAACCGGGGAGATAATACCGCCCAGTACGTGGTAGAGCCCCTTATATTGAGCTGTGTTCTCAATGGCCAGTACATCGCGCGTATCTTCAACCACACAAATCAGCGACTGATCGCGCTTATGACTCGCACAAATGGTGCACAAATCGTTATCTGAAAGGTTATGACACTTCTGGCAATACTTAACGTTCAGCCGCATGGCCGTCAGGCTCTGGGCCAGGGCTTCGGTCTGTTCTTCATCGCGTTTCAACAAATGCAGCACCAGCCGGAGGGCAGTTTTCTTCCCGATTCCCGGCAATTTCGATACTTCGTTTACCGCGTCTTCTATAAGTTTGGATGGGTACTCCAAAATAAGTGATGTGTTATAAGTTATAAACGGTCCGCCGTTGCGGTGATGAGTAGCTGGCGGTGAACGACAACTCATCGCTCATCGACTGTGCCCATCACTAATTTAAAACTTCCGCTGAGATACCCCGGCGACAGATTTCATTACGCATAGGCACCAGCTCTTCCCAGGAACCGTTCTTTACGGAGCATTTGCCCTTGTAATGAATGAGCAATGTACACTGTTCAGCCTGTTCGGGCGTGTGGCTGCATACGTCAATCAACGTATCGATTACGTGGTCGAAGGTGTTGACGTCATCGTTAAAGACGACAAGGTTATGAACGTCGGTATCAACGACTTCATCCAGCACATCAACATCAGTCGACCAGTCGTTTTCTTCAAAAGGTTGCATGGGATCGAAAAACGTATTTATTAAGCAAATTTACGGCAAAAGTGCTTTATCGGAAAGCGATAGACTTTTATTAGCTGTATGACTAATTCCAGTACAAAACTAATCTGTTACGTCCGTCGGCCTTCTGCGAAATAATTATTCCCATCTCAGGACGCCGGATATTGGAGAAATCCCCTGTTTAATCAACACCAATTTGTGGCTATTAGTTTGCCCCAAGGCCGTAAAATAGGCGTTCAATAACTGTAAATACGAAGCTTCATTAAACATATTTATATACTTATTGTCAGATACTTACCTTGACAATTTGTACCACTACGTAGTAAATTTGAGGTTGGCTTCAAATCCTCCGGGCCGACTAAATCACCCGTAGATCAATTTAAAGGGATTCAGGTCATTTTAGTCAGTGCAGAATCCAGTGGTTATATGTTTTTGCAAAAAAATTACTCCATCAATGTGAGGTCATAAAGTCCAAAATTGTCTCTATTAAGTACTACGCAATAATTGACAGGCTGTATGTCCTTTTTACCGTTACAGTATGATGAAAATAATGCCGGACGTTCGCCGTTTTTGGCCGATCAGCCGTCCGGTACGGCCGCGAAAGTAACGGATGATGAACTGATTCTAAGACAGTTATTTGCTCTGGAAGCCAAAAACGGTTTTGCTCTGTTGTTCAGGCGGTATTACGCCAACTTAGTGAATCACGCAGTCCGGTTTGTTTACTC
>NZ_JBMDWV010000097.1:0-6171 GCF_048594605.1 Spirosoma sp. | reverse complement strand
ATGTGATCGCAGTTGGCGTGGTAACAATCGAGTACTGTTCTGTCGAGATGACCGCTCATACCCACAACGGGCACGCCTTCAAGCATGAACGGTTGATGATCGGAGTGAAGACCGGCCTGATTCTGCATCTGATTAGCAAACATGGGTTCGACCTCTTTCATCGTTTCGCCAACTGTGTTCAGAAACGGCACGATATCCGACCGGCCAAAGGCATTCATCCCCGTTGGGTCGTTGGTCATATCGAGGTTCATCATGTAACGTACTTTATCTAACTGCCCGGTCTGTTTCAACCCGTCGACCATGGCTTTTGAGCCAAGCAGTCCTTGTTCTTCGCCCATAAACAGCACAAACTCAACTGTACGTTTTGGCTTCAGTTTCAGTGCTTTGAACGTGCGGGCAATATCTATTACGGCAAAAGAGCCGATTCCATTATCGATTGCACCGGTAGCCAGATCCCAGGAGTCCAGATGACCACCGACGATAATTTTCTCTTCAGGGTATTTCGAGCCATTGATGGTAGCCACTACGTTACGGGCTCGGATTTTACGGCTGGTATTGGTCATGTCGATCATGGCATGGAGCGGACTTCGCTCTTCCTGCATCCAGGCGCGAATGGCTTGTCCACTTTCAAGCGAGATACAGACTGACGGAATCGAAATCAGTTTGCCAGTAACAGAAGCTGTGCCCGTCAGCAGTACGTTACCCGGCACCAGATTGACCATAATCACGCCGGAAGCTCCGTACTGAATGGCTAAGGCGGTTTTTTCAGAACGGTGCAAATTGCGGGCTCCTTTGGTCGGAGTAGACAGACCGATATTCACCAAAGCTACTTTACCCTTTAACTTATCTTTAAGGGCTGCAAAATCGCCCTCCAGGCCGTTCCCAACATCGACAATTTCGCCCTGGATGTGTGCTTCAACTGGTGAGTGAGCCAGCGCGACAACATTTACTTCCCTAAAATTGTCGCTACGGTATGGTACAACGGACAACGTAACAGTGTCGCGCGTCCAGGCTTCAACCTCAAACGGTTCGTAACGGACCTCCTTAAAGCCGTATGACGATAATAACTCGAAAGCGTAGTTTTCGGCCTGGGTACCATTGGGGCTGCCCGTCAGGCGATGGCCTACTTTATGGGCGGCATCGGCCAGTGTTTCGTAGGCACGACTGCGTGTTTTTACCTCGTCGTTAATTCGGGTAAAGACCTTCTGAAGTGAGGCTTTATCAGGATGAAAAGCGGTAAGAAAGCTAACCGTGCCGACGCAAAACAGCACGATTCGGAAGCGAGGCACGTAAAACGTTCGGGCCATGAGAGGAGGTAAAAGTCTTCCTTAAATATAGAAAATAGTCGGCGAAATATCAATATCAACTGTTTAGACGCTTTGTAGTAACAAAGCGTTCAACCGAATATAAAAAAATACACAACGGTTTATTTTACGGTTGCTACGTTGTTGACGATTGGTGCTTCATGGGTTTCAGATAAACCGTTTTTCGGCCCGCAAGCCATTCAGAATTAATGCCCACTACGCCGAAGATACGATCCCAGCTACGTTCGAAGCAGTGAGCCGCATCGGGAAACGAAATCGATACGTTCAGCGCGTGTTGATAGAACGAGACCGGCTTCTGGTGGACAAGGCTTCGATGAACAACAAACTGAGCTCCTAATACAAACGTGTATTGGCCCGGACCATCAGCTTCGAAGAGCGCGCGATGAAAACCGAGCAAATCGAGCCCGCGTCCGTCTTCATTTTTGCTCCACGATCGGAAGAGCCGGTCTCCCTGGTTGTCGTCCGTGTCGATTAAGTGACCAAGCCAGCCGAACCCCTGTGGATAATGTGTGGATAGCGAGTCGGGTGCAGTGACAAAATCGCGTAGCGATTTCTTAAAATCAAACGCATGGTCGAAGGGTTTGCCCTGACAAAAAACGGTCCAGTCGGCTAACGAATCGTATCGGTCAACAAGATGGTACAAATATGTATGCGCTTCTCGGCCAATGTTGGGCAGTGAAATTACTGATCGTTCATCTACAGCATCCGAACTTTTGTCATACACCGTCACGGCGAGTTCTTTAGGTACGTTACGTAGCCAGTTTAGATTTTCGTTGTAGTGAGCAACAACCAGTTCAAGAATGGGCATATGGATTGATAAGCATGATGCTACGTTCGTAGAGCATTATTCCGGGGCAAAGATGGCGGAAAACCGTATTTTTACGAGTAATCTTCTCAATCGATCCACTGATACGGACCGCTATGAAACGAATTTTTGTTACGTTACTGATTCCATTTTTTTTGAATACTATGACTGAGGCACAAACGTTAATACCCCCCAAAGCTGCTATCAAGCCCAAAGAACTTGTTACGGGCGCTCATAAACGCATTGATAATTATTATTACCTCAACGAGCGCGAAAATCCGGAAGTTATCAAGTATCTGAACGACGAAAACGCGTATCTCGAGAAGGTCCTGGCTCCCGTAAAAGACTTGCGGAACAAGTTGTTTGAGGAAATGAAGGGACGTATCAAACAGCAGGATGAATCGGTGCCCTATAAAGAAGGCAGTTATTATTACTACACACGCTACGTAACGGGTGGCGAATATCCGATCTATTGCCGCAAGAAGGGAGCAATGGAAGGCGTAGAAGAGATTATGTTCGATGGCAATGCGATGGCCAAAGGACACAACTATTACCAACTGGGCGGCTACGAAGTGTCGGACAACGACGAGCTGGCGATTTTTGCAGAAGATATCGTCAGTCGTCGGTTGTACACGCTACGTATCAAAAACCTCAAAACCGGTAAGATTTACCCGGAAATTATTGAAAATACCGAAGCTGGAAGCTTTGCCTGGGCAACTGACAACAAGACGTTTTTTTACATCAAAAAAGACCCGCAAACGTTGCTTGGCTATCAGGTCTATCGGCACGTACTGGGCACTGATCCCAAAACCGACGTCCTGGTTTATGAAGAGGAGGATAACCAGTTTTATATGGGGTTGAGCCGCTCAAAATCAAAGAAATACATTGAGATTGGCGTCGATCATAATGGCGTAGCTACGGAATATCGATTGCTGGAAGCCAATCAGCCGACAGGTGCTTTTAAGGTTTTTCTGCCGCGTGAAAAAGGCCATGAGTATGACATCGTTCACTACAAAAACAAGTTCTACATCCGCACGAACTGGAAAGCTGAGAATTTCCGCCTGATGGAAGTTCCTGAAGGAAAAAACGCTGATCGATCGGCCTGGAAAGAAGTGATCGCGCACCGCCCCGACGTGTATCTGGCGAATATGGATGTGTTCGCCAATCACCTGGTTTTGGGAGAACGCAAAGCTGGTTTGACGAATATCCGTATCATTAATCAGACGACGAAAACCGACGAATACCTCGATTTTGGCGAACCGGCCTACGTAGCGGGAATTGGTTATAATCCTGACTTCAACACGAATATTCTTCGGTACGGGTATTCGTCGCTGACAACTCCCGGTTCCACCTTCGATTACAACATGGACACGAAGGAGAAAATACTGAAAAAACAACAGGAGGTTTTGGGCGGCTTCGACAAGGACAACTACGTATCGGAACGGGTTTACGCTACGGCGCGTGATGGAGTTAAGGTACCGGTTTCGCTGGTGTATCGTAAAGGAACGCCCAAAGATGGTTCGGCACCGTTGCTGCAATATTCCTACGGTTCCTACGGCTATTCAACTGATCCGGGCTTTAGTTCGACACGACTGAGCTTGCTCGATCGGGGATTCATTTTTGCCATTGCGCACATTCGCGGAGGGCAGGAGATGGGACGTCGGTGGTACGAAGATGGTAAAATGCTGAAAAAGAAAAACACATTTAACGACTTCGTTGACGTATCCGACTACCTCATCAAAAACAAGTATACTAGCTCGGATAAGCTGTTTGCCATGGGGGGCAGTGCGGGCGGTTTGCTGATGGGAGCTATTATTAATCAGGCTCCGCAGCTGTACCGGGGAGTCGTGGCGGCTGTTCCCTTTGTGGACGTAGTGACAACCATGCTCGACGAAAGTATTCCGCTCACCACCGGCGAATTTGAAGAGTGGGGCAATCCAAAAAACGAGGAGTATTACAAGTACATGCTATCGTATTCGCCGTACGATAACGTAGCGAAAAAAGCGTATCCTAACTTACTTGTGACCACGGGCTTACACGATTCGCAGGTTCAATATTGGGAGCCAGCCAAGTGGGTTGCCAAGCTACGGGTAATGAAAACGGACAATAATCAATTACTGCTTCATACGAACATGGAAGCGGGACACGGCGGTGCATCAGGACGTTTTCAGGCACTGAAAGAAATCGCGCTGGAATATGCCTTTATGCTAAATCTGGTGGGTATTACGCAATAGAATAGTACGTAGGCTTTGCGATTTGATCCCGCTGTGTTCAGATAGTTATAGTGGCCGTTATTTCTATAAACATCTGACCTCAACGGGTCAAATTGTATTAAAACTTAAGGTGAAATAAGACTTCGTACTAGCGAAAAACAATTCTCCTTGTGGTGATATTTAAACGATTTTCCTTTCTTCTGATTCATAGTAACCCCTTATTCGTCGCTGTCCTATGCATAGCGATTAGTAGCTGTCAGTCTAGCAGTAACAGTACTAACGATGCGCTGCGTGATCCGGTGGTGGCGGCCGGGCAGCAGCTGGCGCAGAAACATTGTACCAATTGCCATCTACTGCCATCGCCCGATGCCTTAGATAAGGAAACCTGGGTAAAGCACGTACTGCCGGCTATGGCGCCTAACCTGGGTCTGGAAGCGTATCCAGGAGGTCAGTATTATGCAGGCCGTAACGCGGCTATTTCGTATAACGACTGGCAGAAACTGATTGCCTATTACCAAACGCTGGCTCCGGAGAAATTACAGGCCAGCGAAAAACCGGCGCCTTTAGCGAATAGCTGGTCTGTGTTTACGCTCGAAACTCCTCAGCGTGATACGTCGCAGACGGCCATCACTACGTTGGTAGCAATTGACACAATTGGTCATCGGATTTATTCGAGCGATGCGCTACGTAGTGACCTGCACAGTTGGAATCAAACCTTGCGCCCGACCTTGGTGAAACAGTTGCATTCGCCTGCCGTTAGTGCTACGTTTTTTCGGGATAAAAAAGGGAATGAACGCAGCGCGTTTACGTGTCTGGGAACCATGCGGGCCGCTGATATTACGCTTGGTGAGCTGATCGATCTGGGAACAACAAACGGTCGGGTAAACGATTCATCCGCAATTGCAACGAATTTGCCACGGCCGTTGCAGTCCGTTCCGGTTGATGTCAATAAAGATGGTTTAACTGATTGGGTGGTTTCTGGATTCGGACATTTGCGGGGTGGATTGTACTGGATGAAGCAGGAAGCGAACCATCGGTTTACTAAAATACCGATTCGGGAAGTTGCGGGAGCAATCCAGACCGTTACGGGGGATTTTAACGCTGACGGCTGGCCCGATCTGATGGTGTTGTTTGCACATGCCGATGAAGGAATCTGGTTATTCCTCAACGATAAAAAAGGAGGGTTTTCTGAACGTAATCTGCTACGTTTCTCATCGGTTTATGGCTCGACCAGCTTTCAGTTAGTGGATTTTAATAAAGATGGTCGTCTGGATATTCTGTACACCTGCGGAGATAACAGCGATTTTTCAAAGGTTCTGAAACCTTACCACGGTGTGTACATTTACTTGAATCAGGGCGATTTTCGCTATAAGCAAACGTATTTCTATCCGATTAATGGCTGTACCAAAGCGATTGCTAACGATTTCGATCAGGACGGCGATTTAGACATTGTGACGATTGCTTTCTTCGCTGACTTTCTGCATAATCCCACCGAAGGATGTCTTTATTTCGAGCAGAAAACGCTGTTGCAGTTTCAACCTGCCGCGCTGCCTGTTAGTACCTACGGACGCTGGATTTGTATGGACGTAAATGACGTCGATCAGGATGGCGACGCGGACATTGTGCTGGGCAATTTCTCAAAGACGTTTGTTATTCAGGAGGGTCTGAAACCGTTTTGGGATACGCATTTGCCATTGATCGTACTGAAAAATAAAACGCGTTAAACGTAGCATCCCGACAGTATAAACTCTCGGGATGCTACGTTTGCGAATGGCTAATACGTTATTTCAACCAGTCGCCGGTAAAACCAGCTCGCTTCAAACCATTC
>NZ_JBMDWV010000096.1:0-2658 GCF_048594605.1 Spirosoma sp. | reverse complement strand
GCCGATTTCAATGGTATCAACCACCTGGCCAAATCGTATCGGGATGCCTACGTCTACGACGGTCAGTTCTCAACCGTCCGAAAGAAACTGTTTGGTCGTAAATCCGAAACCAATCCGGGATATCAGTTTATCGTTTTCTCCCAAAATCATGATCAGATAGGCAACCGGAAACTGGGAGAGCGTTCCAGTCAGCTCTATAGCTTTGAGATGCAAAAGTTGCTGGCGGGCGCGGTATTGGTCAGTCCTTATATTCCTCTGCTGTTCATGGGCGAAGAATGGGGAGAAACGACTCCTTTTCAATATTTTGTGAGCCATTCGAAGCCCGAACTCGTGGAGGCCGTGCGCAAGGGTAGACAGGAGGAATTTGCTGATTTTCATGATGGTGCCGAGGTGCCCGACCCGCTAAGCGAAGAAACCTTTCAGCGTTCCTGTTTACAGTGGAACCTACTGGAACAGGAGCCGCATCGAACTCTACTACGTTATTATCAGACATTAATCACCCTACGCAAACAGCATCCCGCCCTACGCCACCTCAATCGGCAGAATCTGAACGTAGTGATTCAGGAAGATCAGAAAACGATGGTCATTCATCGCTGGCATGACGATCAGCAGGTGCTTTGTCTAATGAATTTTACCGACCAGGCCCAATCTGTTCCCATACCTGTTTTGGAAAAAGGCTGGCGAAAAATGCTCGACTCCGCTGATCCTCAATGGAAGGGTCCCGGTGCTTCTGCGGATTTTCCACATGAAGCCAATTCTGTGATTGTGCAGCCTGAATCGTTGCTCATTTACTCCTTGAACTGTGAGTAAGCCGATTGTTTTTGAGCACCTGAATGAGCGCGCAAAACCTGCTCAAAACGGGATATTCAAGACACTACGTATCGATCATATCCATGGCTTGCACGATCTCTGTCTTCGGGAATGGACGGAGCATATAATCGATGCTAACCTCAAAACAGACTCATTTTATAAAACCTTGCTATGTTAAAAATAGGCTATCACGCATCTCACGAGCAATTCAAACCCAGTACCTTACTGACTTATATACAACGGGCCCAGCAGGCAGGTTTTATAGCGGGCTCTTCGTCCGATCATTTCCATCCCTGGAGCAACCGCCAGGGCGAAAGCGGCTTCGCCTGGTCGTGGCTGGGGGCGGCCCTGCAGGCTACTACGCTGAGTTTCGGCGTAGTAAATGCCCCCGGCCAGCGCTATCATCCCGCCGTCATTGCTCAGGCAGCCGCTACCTTGGCCGAAATGTTTCCTGAACGTTTCTGGATGGCCGTTGGCACCGGGCAATTTCTCAATGAACACATCACGGGCGAGAAATGGCCCACCAAGGCCGATCGTAACGCCCGATTGGCCGAATCCGTCGAAATTATACGGGCATTGTGGAAGGGCGAAACTGTTTCGCATAAGGGATTAGTAACGGTCGAAGAGGCCAAGCTTTACACTCGTCCAGACGTGGCACCCTTACTGTTTGGCGCAGCCGTGACGAGCAAAACCGCCGAATGGGTCGGCGGCTGGGCGGATGGCCTGCTAACCATTTCACAACCAAAGGAGCAATTACAGGAAGTTGTCGGTGCTTTTCGGCGCGGGGGCGGGGAAGGCAAACCTATGTATCTGAAAGTACAGCTGTCCTACGCCAGCACGGATGAAGCTGCCCGCCAGGGTGCTTACGATCAATGGCGTTCGAATATATTCCCAAACGCTATGCTCACTGAACTGCGAATGCCCGAGCAATTCGACATGGCTGGCCAACTGGTCAATCTGCAGGAGGTCGATAAAATGGTACATATCTCGTCTGATCCGGGGCAGCATGCGGCCTGGTTGCAGCAGTACGTCGACATGGGCTTCGACCAACTGACGCTGCATAATGTCAACCTGGAACACGAACGCTTTATCGACGATTTTGGTCAGCACGTATTGCCTGCAATCCGGGTAGCCTGAACCATTTCCTTATTAGATGGGCCTTTGCATTAACCAGTGTCAACTTTATACGGAAGCCCCGGTTTCCCTTGTGTAGACGATTAATACTCAAATTAGTAGAACGATTATGGAAAATCAGCAACCTCAGGAGACAACCCTGGATCAAACAGATTATGACTCAACGGAATTTGATTCAGCAACCACCAACGACGAAGCAGCCGCCATGGAGTCGGGCGTAGAGGTAGACGATGATGAGTAGTAGGAGGGCTGTCGGTTTACGTCCAGCCAGAGACGAATCAATTTGTCTCTGGCTGGACAGTTTAATCGCCAATTCCCATCACGGCGGCATCATATTCATCCGTCCGCTCGCCATCTCCTGATAGCCCTCCGGCCGAGCCACCGGCACCCAGAATCGTGGTATCTTCTTCGTTCAATCTGTCCTCGTCTTCCACCGCGCGCGTTACGTTCCGGGCCGCAATCGCCTGGTCATTGTCACTCAGGGCAGCCGTACCTTGTTGCACATCGATGGTATGTTCCTCGGCAGCCGCTTCCTCGCCTGAATGGGCATTGGTCAGTTTATTTGTCTGATCTGGGCGATCATATTTACTACGTGAATCCATGGTGATTATCATGTTTGAATGTACATTCTGTAACCTCAGTTACGACGAGAAGGTAGAGTTACGAGTCTGAAAGTGAGGATCTGCGTCTTTACCGATAAACGCTGCGACTCCG
>NZ_JBMDWV010000095.1:0-14848 GCF_048594605.1 Spirosoma sp. | reverse complement strand
TAGCTTATAAAACAGGATGCCTGCCAGAAACAGGGGAAATAACTCGACAAGCGTAGCAAACCGTTGAATACGAACAGGCCAAACACCCATATAGTCTGCCCCGAACGCTCCATAAATAAACAGCAATGGTAAGGCGATGGATGTAATCTGGTCGATGCGTTTGAGAAGTTTGGCTTTAATCAGCACCCCTATAACGGCGTAAAACATTAACACCACCAGCAGAATCCAGTAGACGGCATCTATGTTTTTCTCGCCAAACAAGCTTTGCAACAGGGTTACGTTGGCAGCGTACTGCACAGCCAAGGCTAAACTGGGATCAATAGCGCAGAAACCTAGTTGCAAAAACACATAAATCGTCACGGCGAACCAATAAGCCGGATAGAGCCGGGCGATACGACCTGTTACGAAATCGCTACCATTGGAAACCCGTATGGCTGCCCGGAAGGTCGTGTAGCCAGAGAGAATAAAAAACAGATCAATGCCGATAGAGCCAAAATGGAGCAGTTCGGAAAACGTGTCGTTGTGATGCATGGTATAGCGAAATAAAATGACCGCTATGGCGGTTATACCTCGCAATGCATCTAGCTCAGGAATGCGGTATATTTTTTGCATAAACGCTCTAATAGGGGTGTGGAGAAATTTATTTAAAGGTAGGTAATACTACTCAAATGTAATTATGGAAATATTAGTTTTTAATTCCTTTTTAACGTCAATTTTTTGTTAGAAAAAACGCCCGGTTCAAGATGACCGGGCGTTTCGCGTACTAACCTAATTTTTACTGAAAAGCTATAGCTGATACTGCCTGATTAGTTCACAATAGATGGCTTCATTGCGTTTTACGGCAGCCCGAATGTCACTGAGCAGGGAGTCGTACAGTTTTCTTGACTCCCAGACTCGTAAATAACCATTGGCGTCTTTATTGAACGAGAGACCGGGTAACAAACACCCTTCCGTATCCGTCACATAATTGCCCGGATGAATGCGAATTCCGCCAAAGCCTGGTACGTTCAACAGTTCCGGCATGAGTTTGTTAAACCGGGTGGAATGCGTGAGTTTAAGCTGGTACCGTCCCGATGGAATCGCCGTACGGTTTTTCTTTTTAATCTGGCTGATTTCCGAAAGGCTCATGGTGTTCATTAGGCCACGGTCCGTATCTTCCAATACATAGCCTTTCACTACGTTGTCAACGACGACTTTGGAAAGTGTCGATTCTGTTCCTTTCTGGAATCGAATGATTTGAATGTTCATGATTGGTTACGGTTTGCGGGTACGAACCCGGCCAGCGCGTATGTCATTGGCCGCTTTCTGTAGGTCTTTACCCAGATTGATGTTGGCAAACTTCTTATTCCGTTTCACCTCTTCCAGCTTATCCGCCATCGTATTGTAGACGGCACTCAGATCATTTTTCAGATCAGCGTTGTCGGCCGTCAGCGTCTGATTTTTCGAGACCAGCGTTTTATTCTCGGCCGCTAGGGTGCCAACAGCCGAGGCCTGTTTCTGATTAGTTGAATCCAGAATCGCTATCGTCCCGGCCATCGTTGCCACAATACCGTTTGTGGCGGAATCATTGACAGAAGTTGGTAGCAGCCCCAGCCGTTGACGCATCACACCCAGATCAGCCGCCTGCTTTTTCTGAATAGCGGTCAAACTGGCTACGTGCTCATAATTCTGTTGATCCCGACGGGCAAACGCTTCCTGTGCTTGCAACCCCGCAATCTTGGCCAGTTCCGCTTCGTTGCTCTTTTCTAGCCTCCCTTTTTCGGCCAGCAGGTATTTATTCTCCAGCCGGGTACTATCGACCTTCAATCGATTTATCTGAAGTATCGACCGGCTTAGTGAATCCCGAGCCGAACCCAGATAACTTTTCAGGCTGTTGATCGTCGTGCTGTTGTCAAAAGCCAGATACACCAGGTAGCTGATCCCCCCGATGGCAAGCCCGATCAGGATAACTTTCCAATGTTGGCGAAAAAATGTACCGATTAATTGAAGCCACATAATTTTACGAGTTGGCCAGATGGGCCAGTTTGAAGAGGAGTAGGCCTGCCATCAGCAGCAGGCCACACACGACGTACATGAGCGGATAAAACAGACGATCGTTCATTTGATCCAGCGAGTAATCGTTTGCTCCATTTTTACGTTCAGCCCAACCAACGTCTCCCGGATACCCTGAGTAATCTCCTTGGTGTCGGCAACCTCACTGGTTAGTTCTTTGATCTTTTCACCCAGCGTTTCCGATAGCGCTTTGTGCTGTAATTCGAGCGTTGTCGTCCGTTGGCTCTGTTGATCTCGCCAGGTGTGCCATTCGGCTTTTTCCTGCCGATTGGAGGCCTTGAATTCGTTCAGACTATCCCGAATGGCTTTGATTTCAGCCGCTTCGTACTGCTCCACCTTTTCAGCCGGTCGCTTTATGAAGGAGTGAACCAGAAAGCCAGTCACGCCGGTAGCCAGGCTCATGATGATGGCTTGAATTAACGAGGCCGTTCCACTCGAATCGTGAGCGATGGCCACCGCAGCCGACTTGTCGACTACGTGTTGAAGGAGCAGAGAAAAGTTCATGTTCGTTACGATAGTAAAATGGAGGGTACTCAATAAACCTATGAGGTCGTAGCGGGTAATGGATTTTCGACCTGTGCTACGTTCAGGTAGTAGGAAATGACGGCGCGAATCAGCAGGCTCAAGCCGCCCAGCATGGAGCCAATCAACGGAATGAGTAATTCGACTTTGCCCCCGCCGTACCACGTAGCCGCTGCACTAACGCCCGTACCAGTGATCGATACACCGGCCAGGGCTTCCAATCCCACCTTGGCGGCTCCAAGGTGGGCAATGGTCTGACGTTTCAGTTCAAGAAGTTTGGGCTGTTGTTCCATTGGGTTATTAAAATGTATCGAAACGGAAGTTGATAGGATTGATCAGGTGCCCTCTGGTGGAGCCGGGACTACCACAGTGAAAGCGCAACGTTTTCGGATTGCCTGCCACCGCGCCCGATTGGAAAACCGCAACCGTAACCGGAAGGGAATCCCCGTACGTTACCGTGATGGTGCTGTTGCTCTGGCCAACAATTCGGAATAGCTGAGGCTTGGAAGCGTACCGGGCAAACGATTTGGCATCCTCAGCGCGAACCGTTGTATTGTTGGCCTTCAGGGTCATGATGCCGCTTGGATCATCTCTGGAAAAGCGAAAGATTTCTTTACCGGTATCGTCTAACACACTTATCCAGTTTTCGCCTAATTCACTCCCTTCTGGATAAGTTAACTGCCCTTCAATTTTCCAGTTGATGCCAACGTTGGTGCCCAGATCGCGAAATACATCCCCCGATTGACTGGCTGACGAAGGCCGGAACTCGATCCATAAATCCCGATCGGCCTGCTTATACGTCGTCTTGTTGGTGACCACACCCCAGCGGTATTTGACAACGCCTGACACATCGGTCGATTGAACGACGTCCGTTGTGGGTGTACGACTCCACCCGGCCGTCCCATCGGCTACCGCACCCGAAAAAGGCAGCCCAGCCATTAGGTCAATCCCTGCTTTTACAGGCATGGCCGTTTTGGCTTTTGTAATCGCGATGTTGTATTCCTTACTCGACGCCAGGGTATAAATACGGGTCATCATGCTACCCCCGCGCAGGAATTCGTCACAGTTGGCCTGGTAAATATCATCCCCCACCTGTGCCCAGCTGGAGTTGATGGCGTTACCAGCCGCCCCGAATGGCGCTTCCTCAATCCAGCTTACATCAGGCAACACCACACCGTACTGACCCAGTAGCAAACCGGATTGGTGGAAATGAGCGGTCATGTGCGTTTGCTCATTCTTCCAGCCCTCTCCATTGAAGCCCCAGAATATGTGTTTGCCAACGCACTGCATGACGTTACCGCCGTAGTTGATACCATTTCCGATATCATAATCCCCCATCGGATAGGCTCCTACGTAATTGAACAGCGTAGAGGGGGAGGCCTTCCAAACCCATTGGTTGTTGCGGAGTGCCCCTAAGTGGAAGCCGTTATTTCGTATCGGATTGGTTTGATACGTACCAATGTTGAACGTAGCAATCAGGCCGTTTTCCGTTAGCTTGTTTCGCCGAATGAAAACGATGAGCGGATCATGTACGATAATAACAGGCGTGGTCAACTCGGGTTCTGCATTGGCGTAAACCGGGTTGTTGTTGCTGAATCCGGTAAGCGCCCTTTTCGAATAGACCGACGATTGGCCAATTCCCCCCCAGGTCAATATGGAGACTGACCCATCAGAGTTCAGAACGTGGTTCAGGTTCGGGAACGTAATTCCAGTATTACGTAGGATGCCGCCCGTCACTAATTCACACAAAACCAACGTAGCGCCATTTCGATGCATACAGTAGGTTCGGCCGTTACTAAGCGTCACCACGTCCCGCATCCGCCAGTATTTATCATCCAGCGAAATGGCCGGAACACCAGCCGCCCAGTTGCGTTTTAGCTTCCACGAACCGTTCCCATGCTGCAGAGGCTTGGTGTAATCGACTTCAAATTCCAGGTAGAATATGAATAGCCGTTTGGGATCATTTAGATCCGTCTGGGTGGTATAATGGAAACCGATAAACTGAACATAATCCTGAAAGACCAGATTCGAATCGAACAGCTGAGCGCGAAGGTTTCCTACGTCACCCACCCAGATTTTACCATCTTCCTGATACGCCAGCCACGCCACCGCTGAGCCCCAGCCCGGCGTATTGGTGTCCAGTTTCTTGGTATTAACAAACCAGAATTTATCGTTGGCAACCTCGCTGCTGGTCGAATAGCCGCCTTCCTGCCCGAGTGCAACCCCTTCAACGCCCGAATCAGGATTGAAAAATCTGATTTGGTGCTTAGGATGCTTATCCAGAACAGCGACTTTCCCCGTCGACGGATCAATCGAAATGCCATCCGGATTGACCAGACCGGCCAGTGTCAGAACCGGCGTCGTGTTAATTACTCCGCTGGAATTGATGCTGTATTTGGCTACGGTATTGGTAGCCGAGGTGACCCAGATAAAATTGTTATCTTCCGAAAAGAAGATATCCCGCGCGGAAGGAATGGTAAATTCCTGATCATTCCCGGTCGTTTTATTGTACGTTCGAACAACGTTGCTTTCCGGAATCGCTACAGCGTAAAAATCCCCAGTACGTTGTACGGAAAAGCCTTCAATTAAACCGGTTCCCGTGACTACGGCACTCTGATACGTCGTGCCAAGTGGACTACCACTGACAAACTTTTGAGCGCCCTTGGCTAGGGGTGCCTCCGTATCAGAACCCCGATTGACCGCAACAATGCCATTAGTCCCGTCATTAAACTGACCACAGTAATAGACCTTGCCGCTGTCGTGGGAAACGTATCGAGCACTTTGACCGTGGTTGGGCCAGATGCTGAGCAAAATCCTCGTTTGCGGATCGTTCAGGGCAAACTTCATGTGACCGCCCCGGCCTTCGCAGTAGCCGACAGCGACGTAGGCAAAGCCATCCACGATAGTCATTCCCGTGAAGAATTCGCCACTGTGGTAAATCGTCGGGCCTGACTTCAGCTTGGAGGTGTTGCCGACGGTGCCAATAACGTCGTACTGTATGTTGTTGGCTATAATCTTCAGGGTGTACGCCTGATTTTCCGCAACGGCGTTCCCATTATCGTCCTTCCAGTCCCAGGCCTGTTTGACCGAATGCGTTCCCGCTGGATACGTTACGCCACTCCAAAGCGTACGGAGTAGCTTTTCGCCGTCAAACACGCCAGCACTCGTACGCGCCGATTCCGTAAGGGCAAAACTCAACGAGTCACCAACACTAACCTGAGTCTGGGAAACCAGTCGAGCAATAGCGGTCGAACTCCCAATAGGTTTTAGCAGAGCCCGTGTTCCGGTTGACTTTAACGGAACTACGAGCGACTGAGCACTTACACTGCTCACGATTGTAAGCAGTGTAAGGCAAGCGGTTATAAACGACTTTATCGGTTTATCAAACATGATTATGTCGTTTATAGCTTAGTTGACCAGAAAGAAACCAACCGTCGTCTCGGCTGTTGGTGCATCCAGATTGATTGTAAAACTGCCAGCCGCCCGAACGATATTTTTGATACGTGCGGTCGAATCGCCAGTCAGAATAACTGGAATGATTAGACTGGTTGCTGTGGCCAGGGAATTCGTAACCGTGACGCTCGTAGCGCCAGCAGCCACCTGAACCGACCCGGTTGGCTTATTGATCGTTTGTGAAGCGGTTGTACCTACAGCTGTATAGGTCGAGGCAAAAACAAACTTACCTGCAGCTGTGAATTGGAGCAGTGAACCGCCCGTCTGGCCGTTGGCGTTAATGTTAATTAAGTTGCCAACGTGAGAGGCATTTGAGCCAATAGTCAGTGGTGTAGCGTTGGCATTGAAGCCGTTCAAGACTGCCGAGTTGTCTGATCGGAACGGGCCGTTTGCCGTAACGCTCGAACCGAGCCGAAGCGCACCACCCCCATACGTATTCGTAATTTCCACGTATGAAGCCCCCGAGTTATCGAGAACAGCTAACTTTGCGATTCGGGCCGTACCCGCAACCAAAGTTCCAGACGTAAGGGTCGAATTCGTCGTTATCGGACTTGTTACGTCAATGGTCGTTGCTCCCGTTACTGACCCATCAACTATGGCATTGGGGCTCCCTCCACCTACGTTATAATTTGGAACATTAAGCGTATTTGTCCCTGAATCATAAGTTGCCGGGCCGCTTGTGCCGGTGGTTGTAAGGGTGAGTGCTGTCGAACCACCACTAGGAAGCGTTTTCCAGGTACCATCACCCGCCAGATACGTACTGGCCGACGTGGTTCCTGATCCCAAACGGGCAGGCGCAATCGTACCCTGCGTAATGATCGAACCGTTGATACCCGTCAACCAAGCTGGATACTGATACGTACTTGTGTTTTTGACCAGCGTTAAATCATACGCAGGCTTAACCTGCATATCCCCCCCGACTGTCAAATTAAGTGTTACATCGTCAACCCCAGGACCGTATTTTAAAATAGCCTGTTTTGTCGTTAAGGGATTCATAGCCTTGTCGGTAACAGTACCCGCTTCGGCTTCCGCTTGCGAGGCATACGTTACACTGCCGCCAGATCCAGCCGGACCCGTTGGTCCCGTTGGCCCTTGAGGACCGACCGGCCCTTGTGGACCTGTGGCTCCGGTTGCTCCGGTGTTTCCGGTATCGCCTTTCGGACCTTGCAGACCCGTAGCCCCTTGCGGCCCGGTAGCTCCCTGTGGCCCAGTTGATCCAGTCGCACCAGTTGGCCCCTGTGGACCCGTGGCCCCCGCTGGTCCCTGCGCACCAATCAAGCTCACACCAGCAGGCCAGGCTCCATTGGCTTTGGGGCCATACAGCATGGACGTAGCGGTATTCAAATAAAAATCACCATTCACTCCGGCCGACGAGTTAGGGGCCGTGGTACCGTTGAGAATGGTTTTCCCATCCGCGCCGTTGGTGCCAGCCGTTATGTTGGCCAGCTTACTAATCTCAGCGGGAGACATTAACCGATACCCCTGAAGTTTGCGAACAAACAGGGCCGTATCCGATATGTTTAATTTACCCGATTTTAAGGCCTTCAGCAGACCTTCAACCGAACCGGGCGTTTGGGCATGGCTGGCAAAACCGGCCAATACAAGAAGAAGACTTAGTACTTTTTTCATGTTACGATAGGTAATTGGAAGCGCTTGATTAAAGAAGAATACCAACCAGGAAGATTTCGCCAGCAAACGGTGTTGGCACGGATTCGGCCAGCGTCAGAATCGCTATGTCAGCCGAGTAATGCTCTACCTTGAAAGAGGCTACCTGAAAGCCTTGCGAATCGATTAGCTGGGCCATCAATCGAAACTGATTGGTCGACCAGCCCATTACCTGACCGAAATTGTGCTGGGCCTGCATACTCGTTCCGATGTTGATGGAGACGGGCAGTACTTTGGCGTTGGGCTTGCCGTTGACCGCATCGGCCAGGGCTCCGAAAAAGGTTTCGTTTGCCGCATCGCCGGTTTTTAAACTGGGAAGTTTGACTACGCTCATGATGATTAGTTGACAGTAAATGGTAAGACATAAGGAACAGCGAGTTGCACAGGCTGATTGGGTGACGATCCGTCATTACCGGTCGGACCCGTGCCGCCCACCACGAACGGAATCGTATAGGGTAAGCCAGTTTTGGGTGGGGTAATCGGCCCCGTTGGAATGGGTTTCCACAACAGCCCGTCGAAATACTCCAGCGTGTTATTGACGTAGCGGGTTTGACCCGGCTCGTACGGTGCATAAGCCACGCTGAGGGCGATTTGCGCGATCGGCTGAACGGCAATCGAAACGCTCTGGCCAGCGGACCGGTTGGTGGTCTGCCGACTACCGATCAGCGCCCCGGCAATGACTTTGCGCTCATCAAACCGGATCTCCTGATAGCCCAGCGCCGGATAGTCCAGACTGGCCGGATAGGTCAGCTCGATCACCCGACCCGTTACCGATACGGCCGGTTGCAAATCACTTTCCAGCGCATCACCGCCCATCCGGATAAACGCCTGACTGTTGACCGTGCTGGGCATGGGAGACGTACCCAGCACGGTGAGTTGTAGCGTAAAAGCGTTGCCTAAAAACAATTGGATATCCAGGGTGGTCACCTGGTCACGAATCAGATTAGCCATGCGTGTTTTTTAAGAGGATTGGTTCAAAGAGAGTGCCATTGGCTAATCAGAAAAAATGCAGAAGAACGAGTTTGGCGGCCAGAATAATTCGGGCTGTCCAGGTATATCCATTAGCTGAATGGATGGAAAATCCCCGTTGTTATCACAGAACTCAGCTTGTGGAGGCATGAAACCCATAGCCACCCATGCGCCTGTAGAATTGTTATAGAAACCATACACTTGCGGTATGAAATCTTTATAACAATCCAGCGTGTAAGACCCACGTATGGTATTCGTTGTTGCCCCTGCCTTGACTTTTCGTACCCGGCAATTGAATGCCTTGTCTATCAAATTGCCTCCAACGTGGTCTGATGCCATACGAATACACCGGGCAGCATCATCATTCGCGTTGAACACGCCGTTAAATTCGGGCATATAGCCAGCACCGTCTGGCTGAAACTCGTACCCCCATTTTTTTTGTGTATAGGGCTTTCCGTTGCCGACGAGTTTTACATTCCACATGTTATCGGGCAATACGGTGTTGTCCGTGCCATACCTTATGCAGTCACTCCACACCATCCGAGCGGGTGCCCAGCGTTGAATCATGGCTCCGTACCCTTCGGTATAGCCATAAGACTGCCGGTTGTGCGCTCCATAAGGAAGCGATAGAATCCCGATTGGTGTTTTTACGTTGTCAACAACTTCTGAATGGCCAAGCAATTGCTTTCCCTCTTCCATGTAATAGTCCATGACGACGCCCTTTGTGGTGACTTGGTTCGAGGTCATGGCCTTCGCGCATAGCTCAGCCTGCAAGATCATTTTAGTAAAGGCCTGCCATGCTTCGCGCTTATTGAGCCAATATGAGGACGTTATGCAGATGCCCTTGTATCGCCATAACTCAAGTTTATAATACCCGATATAAACACCTTCATTTTGCTTCAACCAATTAAGCACCGCGTCAGGTCCAGCATTTAAAGCGTTTTCTACATCCGTAAGGTTACGTTGTCCATAGAACCAATCCTGGAGGTCTATATCGGTAGCATAATCATGCACATAGCCATAGAAGCCCGTAAACCCTTCGGCTGCTGCTTGCGCTTCCAGCTTGATACGGAAGTATTTACTGATCCACTGAATTTGTTGTGGTGAATAATCCTGGGTTAGCCGCCAGTTAAATGAATCGTCGTATGCTTCAGCGGCACCAATCGTTATGGCCGGGACTTTACCGCCTTTTCGGGCAAAATACCAATCAACGTAATCTTTACAATCCTGCTCAGACCATTGATTGGTGTATTTATTGTTTTTAAAATCCCGTAAGTCTCTCGGATTTTCGGTGAACTCGGATATTTTCTGCCAGGGCGTACCGAATCGGCTTTGGATATCTTGCGGATTGACCCCGACCTTGTATCCTACATGACTAACCCCCTTATCTAATAAAGTTTGATCACTGTAATTTTGGCGCACATTCTTCATGTGAAAAAAGCCGTCAGGCATGTGCGTGGTGCCTCCCAACGCATGATAATTCGCAATCATGCCCGGGGCAAATTTGTATTGACTTGCTATCTTCATTGCCTTAGATGAGGTAGAAAGAAACAGAGGTTAAATCAGTAGGATTGTTTTGTGCGTTATCTCTGGAATCCCCATTCCAGGGAATAAACCAGCGAATCGTATAGACCATGCCCCCAACGAATTTGTAGATGCTTAGGTCGTTGTTTTTGATCCATTCGTCGTTTATCTCAATCCATGCCTGCTTGTTTTGTACAGGCCAGTTTTTGGGATTAGGCGCGATATTCTCTATGGTATAAATCCAAAGGCCATTAATCAGATTAAGCGTTTTGATTTTGGGTTGAAGCCGATCAGGGTTCGTCGTATCCCACATGTATCCCAATTCGCCAGCAAACACGGTTGGCAGATAATCACCCGTGGCATCGGCCGTTGTAGCATTTATCAACGAAACCACTTTTTCCAGCGCAGCCCCTGTGATGGCAGCCTTAACCTTAATCTGGAGGTTGTTCGATATGCTGTTGGCCGCAATCGTTAATTGACCCGATGCGTTTATTGATGTGCCGCCCGGCGCTCCTTCTAGGCTCCAATTCACCGACTGGTTATAACTTCTAAAAGTCCCATCGGAAAGATTTTCAACGACATTGAACGTCCCGCTCTGGCCTTCAGTAACGGAGCCCGAGCCCGTAATGGAACGGCTTACCACCGTTACGTTTGGATTTTCACCACCACCGCCCGTGTTTAGTAGGTTCGTTTTTGGCCCTAATGCGGTAACCTCCAGATTCGCCGTTTTGCTCTTTCCGTCTTCGTCGGTGAGCGTTGCGGCATAACTCCCGTCGGGAATATTACCGAAATACGCACCGTGACTTTTTGACCCCTGGAACAGCGTAGCGTTTTGGTTTTCGCTGGGGTTAGTCGTCATAATTCGGCTGTTACTCGAAGGAGTAGCCGTGCCGTTTCGACCCGTGAGGGTTACGGTTAATTGACCGACTCCCTGCGCGTAGAATAGCAGCGCTGAACCATTGTAGCGGTCCACGTACCATTCGTAAAACTTCGTCGCTGCAGGAATTGAGCACCCTTTGGCCCCCAACGTGTACCCGGCCAGCGTTGGCGTATCCACTAGTTCATTGATATTAATGCTACCCACGGCTGGACGATCCGCACAGGTTGCTGAAAGAGCAACCGGGTACTTTTTTTTCTGTCCGTTGGAGAGCTTTACCTCCCAATACTTGTTAATTGGCGGCATGACAGTTACGGGGTTACGATGGGTCCGTTTCCGGGATAGATTTCAATGAGCGACTGGTCAGCGTTTGGCATGGTGACGGTACGGACCACGTTGTTATTTGTGTCACCAATTTTGCGGAGGTAAATGGTAACGGTCGTGCCTGGGCTTATACCGGCCAGTGACGCATTAAGCGCGGTGCCAAAGTTGGAATAAGCCCCCATGGTCCCATTCTTGGCAAGGGCATACTGGAAACCGACGATGGTAGCCGCTTTTAGTAAGAACTGACCGCCTGATGCCCCCCACTGCAGGTAGGTTACCCAATTGACATGAATACTTTGGACGGTTTTCTTAACGACAATTGTTTCGGTTCCTAACTTCAGCGTAAAAGTGATACGCACCTGCCCAGAGTATTCAATTGCGCCAGCTGGAATAGCGGTTAAGGCTTTGTTGGTATCGCCCTGGCGAGTTATAACCATACCGTTCGGGTAAGAACCGTCAAAGCCCCACGTACCCGCGCCCGTATAAGCGACGGGATTTTGTCCCGCCTGACGGATCATAATAGCAAATTCAGAAACGTCACCTCCTTCCGTAAGTGAATCGGGTCCAATAATCTCGTAAGTAGCCGAACCGATTTGGCCGACGTTGCGCGCCATTACTTCTTTGCTGAGCAAGGTATTGACGCCAGAAACAAGAAACTGAAGTGTAAACGGCGTATTTATGTTGATGCTGCTGGCGGCAATGTTGGCATTCGTGGACGAGTTGGTTTGTCCGGCTAAGCTAAACCCTGGCGGAACGGGCGCTTTAATTGACCACTCTCCCGAACCAGAAAAAGCCCCCCGGAACCCATCGGTATAAACAGCAACGATACTAAAGAAACCGCTTTCGCCTTCGGATATATCATCCGTACCCTGAATCTCGTAGTGATCGATTGTGGGATTAGGGTTGGGGTTTACGTTTTCAATAAACTCGTACAAATCCCCTACTTCAATAATCGTTACCGCTTCGGTAGCATTAATAAGTGTAACGCCCCGATCGGTCGTATTTGCGGCACCATTATACGTATATGAGGCCCGAAGCGATAGATAATCATTCGACTCTACCGTATTGTCAGGCACCGTGACACTACCCGTATTTCCATTAACCTGAATGTTGGTATTTGGCTTATACAGCAAGCTCCACGCAACCGGATCAGGGAAGGTACGCCAGCTGCCGTCCGACATTTGTTGTTCGAGCTTGTAGATGGTCGAAAGCGTCCCTTCCAGAATCGAATCAGGCCCAGCAATGCGGGTAATGGCCGTCGGGGTAACCGTCGGTGTCGTGCTGCCACTTTTCTTCTCGATGCTTTCCGAGCCGTCGGGCAAGGTCACCCAAACAGCCTCTAATCCGGTTTGCGTCGTAGCCGCCGTGGCCGGCCGAATAAACTGGGCTGCTTTAACAGGTAAGGTCGTTACGTTGCCAACCTCCGTGACCTGTTGTAAATTCTGATCACCTCCTTGTCCAGGGCTTGCCGTTAGGGGTACATTCACTAGCAATACCGCCTTTTCGATTGTGTTCGATGAGCCGCTGTAGGTTAGCGTAGCCCGAACCGAAATAGATACATCATTGCTGATACTACCAGCCGGAACGCTCAGGTTCGCTTTGTTGGTCCCAACCGACGTAAGTTTGACTTCCTGACTGGGTACACCCGACGTATTCCAGGTGGCTGTACCAGGGAAAGGCTTCCAGTTGCCATCCGAAAACTGCTGTTCAACGAAATAAGGCGTAATCGCCGTTGCTTCAGGAACCGAGTCCGCTCCAGTGATCCGGAAGTAACCCGATGGCGTAGGCAAACTATTGCCCTCATCCTCACTGAGCGTTCGAAAGCCGCCGTATTCATCAAAAACAATCCGGCACAGTTCCGCATCGGGCATGAGCAACTCATGTTCAGCGGTCAGCAAATAGACGACGCCCGACTGGAACGGGTTGTTGTCAAAGTCAGCGGTAAAAACCGGGTTCTCGAACTGTTCCCGTTTGGCGTACTCTTCAGTTGCGCTATTGTACGCACCCAGAATAGCGAACGTAAAGCCCTGCGTACCAAGGCCTCCTGTGTTCAGGGTTATTTTTCCATCCTGTACAATCATTTCAGTAAATCGTCTAGTGTCAAGGCAAGTTTTCGTAATCGTGAGGCAATCGTTCCTTTCAGCACACCGCCGACGTACACGTTAGCTGTCAGCTTACCCCTTCCATCGAGGGGCGTAAATCCGTTCTGGCTGGGAATCGCTTTAAGGTTGGGAGTCACGACGCCCAGCGCGATCAGGCGCTTGAGCAGCTGATCATCTTCCCGGAAATTCTTCTTTTCAGCGGGTGAAACCGGGCTGCCGTCTTCCCCCTCAGCCATCGGTAACAGGCCATCGGGCGTATCCCATTCTTTCACAGTCTGGGGCAATCCGGTTTGATCGGCCATGAGCCGTTCAGCGGAAATACTATGACTACACTCATCGACAATCCATTCCCAGCGGGTCAGAAAGGCTTTGCCCAGATCCGCCATATCGTCGGTCGTGAGCATCGTGAGCGGCCCATAAGGCAGATCACCTAATAAGTCCCCTTCGATCTGTTTGGCGGGAAACATGGCCTGTTTGGCCTCATGCTGGGCAATGGTGGAAAGCAGCGTCATACCCCCCGCTATGCCATTGCCCGGCGCGGAAACGTTCGCGTTGGCTTTGAACCACAGCCGGGTAGGAACACCACTGATGTGATACAGGGTACCGACCCGCCGTTCGGGCTGGGCTACGGCTGGTACGTCCCCCAGCTGAATGGTCAGAGTGGTGTCCTTAACCGATTCGCCGGGCCTGACAATGGTTTGCTGGGTACCGTTCAAGCTCAAGCCTTCCTGACTGGTTTCCATGCGAACCCGGGCGTATTCCACTTTTGGCGGAATATTCGGGTTGGGCTGGTCCAGCAGTTCAGCGCGTCCCAGATAAATGATGATGGAATACACCCGGTCGATAGCGGGTAATTCCAGATTCAGATCTGCCCAGCCGGGCTTGGTTTTCTGGACGCCATCGACGGTGTAGATGTTGTAAAACAGCGTAGCCACCGAATCGGCTTTTTTCAGCTTACTAAACCGTATCCACTGGCCATTGGAAAGTAGATACGGCTCATCATCGCGCTGAATAACCACCCAAACTTTAGCGGCTCTGACTTCACTTAACCGAAACTGCGCCTTGATGCGACGGGTCATAAACACCCCATCTTTATTTTCCAGGCTTCCCGCTGGATAGTCGATCCGACAGTAAACTGAGGGTGTAGCGCCATTGATTTTCTCATCACCCCCGCCAATGATCACCAGCTTTTTAGGATCAACATCCGTTCCGGTCCCCGTGACGTAGCGTTCATTGTTACCCATGTTCTGGGATGTCCAGCCAATGGGCAGGCCCGTCGAATCGACCTCATCAAACGTTGGCACTTCGCCCAGACTGGCCCCAAATTCCTGGGCAATACGTACGCCTGGCTTGGTGGAGC
>NZ_JBMDWV010000094.1:0-21991 GCF_048594605.1 Spirosoma sp. | reverse complement strand
GGCCTTCGCGTCTCATGACCAGATGGTGTTAGCTGACGCATGTGAGACGTAAGGTATTACGTCTCTACTTAACAATTTGATAACATTGCTGTGAGTAGTTTGACGTACTTTTGTGGCAATCATTGGCTTACAGACATACTGTCTGCCTGTTTTCAGAAGATACCCCACCTATGTTTGGATTAGAAACGGATGTTTTTATCCTCCTTTTTATCAGCTTGTTCGCTGCCTGTGCCTTCGAATTTGTTAATGGTTTCCACGATACTGCGAATGCCGTTGCTACAGTTATCTACACTAATTCATTAAAACCCACCGTCGCCGTTGTCTGGTCGGGCATCTGCAATTTTACGGGTGTTCTATTGGGTGGCATTGGCGTGGCGATGGGTATTGTAAACCTGCTTCCCGTCGAATTACTGATTGACCAGAATGTGTATCATAGCGTAGCGATGGTGTTGGCCTTGTTGCTGAGTGCTATTATCTGGAATCTTGGTACGTGGTATTTTGGTATACCTAGCTCGAGTTCGCATACGCTTATTGGCTCAATTCTGGGCGTAGGGCTGGCTTTTTCCACCTTGCCCGACAATACGACCGGAGCCGCCGTTAACTGGGATAAAGCGATTGAAACGGGCGAAGCCCTGCTGTTATCGCCTTTGCTTGGTTTTAGTCTGGCTATTGTCCTGATGTTCATACTACGTCGGTTGGTAGCCGAAGATGTTAAGGCACAGCTCTTTAAAGAACCCAAGAAAAATAGCGAGCCCCCTACTTGGATACGTAGTATTTTGATCGTGACCTGTTCGCTGGTTAGCTTTTTTCACGGCAGTAACGATGGACAAAAAGGCGTTGGACTTATCATGCTGATTTTGATCGGTATTGTGCCCTACCATTTTGCCGTAAAAGCAGACATAGACCCCCGACTGATGCAATCCAATATCGTGGGCATAGAACAAACGATAGCGGGTCTGGATTCCAGCCGACTATCACCTGCCAACCGTGATCGGCTCATGGAAACACGTACTGAACTAAACGAGCTGAAAACGTTGATTAACGGCCCACTGGTTGACGGGAAAATTCCGAACGAAAAGCGGTTGAGTGTACGGAAAGATCTGCTGTTGATTAACAGCAACCTAAAAAAAATTACGGCTGACGAAGGCGCCAATCTTAGCCCCAGTCAGATAGCGGAGCTAAACAAGAACCTTGGAGAAGAAAACGGACTCCGCCGATTCACCGATTATGCACCTTTCTGGGTTATCCTGATGATTGCCGTTTCGCTTGGGCTTGGAACAATGATCGGCTGGCGACGGATTGTGGTAACGGTGGGTGAAAAAATCGGGAAACAGCACCTTACGTATGCACAAGGTGCTTCGGCCGAATTAGTGGCCGCTAGTATGATTGGGCTGGCTTCGTGGCTGAAATTACCCGTTAGTACTACGCACGTACTGTCGTCGGGGATTGCCGGTAGCATGGTAGCAAGTAAAGGGGTTAAAAACCTGCAGGCCGATACCGTTCGAAACATTGCGCTGGCCTGGGTACTGACGCTGCCCGTCTCGATTTTACTCTCCTTTACGCTTTATATTTTCTTCCGCTGGCTGTTATAACGTAGTGTGAACGGCTACACGAATGTGGCCGTCCACACTACGTTTAGAGTTCTTTTATGGCAATGTTGCGGAAACGATGAGCCGCGTCTGGCTTCCAGGAACCACTCATCTCAAACGCTTCGGAGGCTGATGAATATACCGCCGACCAATGGGCCTGTAAACCAACCATTCCCGACGTAGCACCGGCAATAAAGTCGTTGACAGGCTGTGTCACGTCCCACATCAGCTCGCCGTTTACCCACAATCGAATCCGGGGAATATCACCTTCCATCCGAATCCGAAACGCGTTCCAGCCGCCGACTTTCCAGACTTTAGTGATATTGGTTGCCTTCGCGCCTTTACTTACGTTCATTCGTTCGCCGAGCAAATCACCAAGTCCGCCGGGTGTGGCTAATTCAATCTGATATGCCATTCCGCTTTCGCTGGAACGTAAGAAAATCCCTCCATTGCAGAACGAATCAATTTTTGCTTCCAGATAGAGCTCGAAATTGCCGTATTTCTTATTCGTCAACAAAATACCTCCCTGGCCATAAGGGCGTTGTTTAAGCATGATGACGCCGTTTTCTACGTAAAAATTGCCGGTTGTGCCCTGATGCGACGTACGGCTGGTATGCCATCCGTTCAGGTTCTTTCCGTTAAAAATAGGGGTAAATCCAACCGGGATTTTTCCGACTTGAGCGTTAGTTAGGTTCGCGACGGTTACGAAAAGCAGAATACTGAATAGCTTGACTAGCGACATGTTGTTACGTTCTAAACCGTTCATTTCGTTTCCATAACCACCCGAAATCCTACGTCCCAGCCATTGCCCGGCCCGGCGGCATGCGTCATATACGTAGCGTTTTTTACATCACCCACAAACGACGCGCCTTTCAATACGTGTTGTTTTCCCGAACGGGGCGGAGCAGGGTCGGCGAAGAGCTTCTCGTTGTAAAAATCCTGAACCCATTCCCAAACGTTGCCTAATGTATCATAAAGCCCCCATGCATTCGGTGTTTTCTGTCCGACTTTAGCGGTAGTGGTCGAACCCATTTGCGCCGATGCCCAGATAGCTCTCCAAGAAATGTCATCGTTGGCACCCGCACGGGCAGCGTATTCCCATTCAAATTCAGTTGGTAAGCGGTAGTGATGCGCTTTGTCTAGCGCATTCAGCTTTGCCAGAAAGGTTTGCGTATCCTGCCACGTAACCTGCTCGACCGGATGCCGATCCGCTTCGTCTTTGACTTTATTACCCTGAAAAGCAGACGGATTGTTGCCCACAACCTGTTTCCATTGCGCCTGAGTCACTTCAAATTTGCCGATGTAAAACGGATGACTAATCCTGACCGTAAAACCCGGTTTTGCATCCTGCTTTACCAACTTTTCGGCCATCTGGTAGTCTTTGTTCGTCCATTGTAATCCTTCGGCCGCTTTTTTGGAGGCAGAATCAGCTTTTGGCGGTTTGGGGTATGGTGGCTGGAATCGGCCAACTACCATGCTGCCGGGCTGAATCAGCACGAATTCCATCCCGATTTGGTTCGTAAACGTAGCCGATTGTGCCGATGCAGGGGCTACGTAAAACAGGACGGCGAGGGTAGGAAAGAGCTTTTTGAACGTAGTATTCATAAACAGTTACGGATTTTGCTACGTATCAAAGAGGTTTATTCCAGTTGCTACGTTCGGCGCGGCCAAGCTTGAATATTTCGAGTTCCTGCTGCGTCATACCACCTGGAATGACAGGCGTATTGGCCCGAACGTCGGCCACTTCTTTAGCCGTGACAACCGACGAATTATTGCCCAGATCGCCACTGTTACGGATGTAGCTCAGAACCGATGCAATCCATTTATCGTCATTACTGCCCATAGCGGGCATCATATCGGTGTAGGTTTTTCCATCGACCGGGCCGCGCATTCCGTTGAGCAACAACTGAATAACCAGAATTTTATCGCCTGTCACACGGGGAGAGCCAACCAGGGGGGGGGCGGGCATTTTATCACTACCGGCAACTTTTATCCCTTTCCCATCCGGACCATGACACGTAGCACAAAGCTGTTTGAAAATCGTAGCGCCATTCGTCACCAGTGCGCGGTCGGCTGGGCTCAGATTGCGGGTGCGAGCCAGTTCGGCCTGCTTCATTTTTTGCGCTTCAGTAAACGTAGTGAATGAAAACTGCATCAACTCATTCTTCGGATTATCGGTGAGTAGCTGCTTGACCATTGCCTGCGTTTGGGTGGATGGATAACTACGTAGCGACAACGCCAACTGAATCCGTACATCTGCACTCGGATCATTTTGCAACGTAGCGATTTTTTCGATAACGGCAGCGTCTTTCTTCTTCAGATAGAACTCACTGATCCAGACGGCGGTTTTCCGCACCTGCGCATCCGAATCGGCAAAAGCTTTAAAAAGCGTCGGTTTATCAATGGCGTCCAAACCTTCCAGCGTCCATAACGCGTGAATGCGGGCCAGTGGACTCGGTTGCTTTGGCAACGAACCTTTTTCACCAGTGGCTATTTGCCGTAGCGCAGGCACGACCGATGGATCATTTCGGGCAATCAATAGCTGTTGAGCGTTATCGCGCCACCAGCCGTTCGGATGATCCAGATACGTAACGAGTTGACTGGCAGGCTCATTCAGCATGTTGGGTTTACGCGTATCACGCTTGAGATCGTCGTGCACGACGCGGTAAATGCGGCCCATCCCCCGGTTTTTATACAACCCTTTTTCCTGAATAATCTTGCCCAGATAGGAGCCCGGTTTTGTCCATTCGCTTTCCTGAATAATGCCGTGGTACATATCGACAATGTAAAAACAGCCATCGGGACCCGTATACGTATTGATTGGCCGGAAATTCATGTCAGCCGAAGCCAGCCAGTCTTTTTCCTTATAAGCGTCTTCAATATAAATTTTGCCATCCCGGTTAATTACCTTCCCCCGTTTGATGATACGTCCCACAGGTTCCGGAACGAAGTAATCGCCCAGCATATCCGCCGGTAATCGATCGCCCCGAAAAATGGATTGCCCACAACCCGACGTGAATTTGTTCAGCGTATTATCTTCCGAACGTAGTGCTTCGCGTCCACCCTGCGCATCAACCGTACCGATAATGGGCCAGGGTTTCGTAAAATCTTCGGAATATTGATCGGCAAAGTTGAGTGCGCCATATGCCGGATTCTGCTGAATCTGTACGGCAGGTAAACCCGGCCCGGCTTCGGAATAAAACAAACGCCCGTAATTATCGGTCGTCATTCCCCATTGCCCAATCATATTATCGATCAACGTATCGGCCTGGAGTTTTCCATTTTTGTATTTGTAGCGTAGGTTGTCGCGAGTCGGGTAAATCCAGTTGTCCAGATTCCAGATTAATCCGCCGTTCTGATGTTCAAGATTTCGGGAGTCGATGGCGTCGTTTCGGAATACGATCTTTTTCTCATCGGCCTTTCCGTCGCCGTTCGTGTCGCGGTAACTCCAGATGTGCTGAACGTTTGTAATGCCTACCAGCAACTGATCGCCAACGGGCAGAATGGTACGTGGCAGAACCAGACTGTCGATGAAAATCGTTGATTTATCCATTTTGCCGTCGCCATCCGTATCTTCCAGTCGCTTGATTCGGCTCGTGGGTGCGTATTCATCCGTGGCGTTGGCATCCTTCATATACGTATTCATTTCCGCTACGTACATACGGCCGTTCCCGTCCCAGGCAATGGCAACCGGTTCCTGAACCATCGGCTCGCTAGCTACTAATTCGACATGATAGCCCGGCGGTAGCTGAATCTTCTGAATACTGGCTTCGGGCGATAGCGGTTCAACCGGCGGATTCGTGTCCTGCACAACCCGGGAAAAATCATGTCCGGAGGTCGATTTGCTGGGGCTACTGCACTGAGGAGCCGCTAACGTAATGGCCCACAGGCAGGCAACGAGCAAGCTGGGTTTTATTATGGAATAAGACTTCATAGTTGGTAGGTATCTAGGCACTCAGACGTAACACACTACGTTAAGACGCATTCGAATCTTGCGCCCATTCGGGTGCATCCTGCTCAATCGCATGGCGGACTTTCGCAACGAGGTCGTCGACCGTATCGTCGGCGCTGTAGGGGAGAGGGGCCTTAAATTGTACTGTTAGGAGGGTATTCCGTTTTTTGAACCGTAACCCTTTTTTGTCGAAGGCCCGCCGAAAGCCATTAATCACAACAGGGACGACGATAGGCTCATTATTTTTTATAAGATGACCTGTCCCTTTCCGAATCGGTGCAAAAGGGGTTGTGGTGCCCTGCGGAAAGCTGACAACCCATCCATGAGCCAGGGCAAGGGCAATTTTGTCGTTGGCCGACGTATCGACAGACCGTTGCACTTCGCGTCCTTCGGCCCGCCAGGAACGTTCGATTGTCAGTGCTCCGCCTGCCGCAAAAACGCGCGGTACAAACCCTTTTTTCATGGTTTCGGAAGCCGCTACGTAGTACTGACGCGCCCGTGGGCCAAAGAGATAAACGGGCGGAACCATCGTGTTCTGAAAGCCCCATTTTACAGCGCAGAAGATGTGAAAAAACGCGATAACGTCGGCGAAATACGTCTGATGGTTCGACAGAAATAGTACGTTGTTGATAGGAAGATTCTCCAGGTTTTCAGTTCCTTCAATCTGAATTCGGTTCACGACGGTATAACGTGCGTACGTGAGCCATCCGACAATGCAGATTAGTATACGTCTGATTAACAACGAACTGCCGAACGGATCGCACTCAAACAAGCCAAGTACATCCAGCGGCATCAGGAATTTAGGCAGGTAGCTGAATTTCGTTGGCTTAATATATTTCATCAGTATGTTTAAGGTCAGGTAGTAATGTCAAATATAGGATTGCTATTTGAAAAACCGGAAGTAGTGAATACTGTTTTCATCACGTAATAAAGTTGTAGGTGCCCTTCTTTACTAATGAACCTATTTGAACTTCTCTTCGCATTGCCTACAAAAAAGCTCCGGTCTATGACCAGAGCAAAAAATGAGGGGAAGTCTGATTACGGTAGATGAAACGACGTTTGACCGCCCTGAGTTTGAGTCAGGATGGGTTAACCGCTGTATACCAGGAGTATACTTATTGATTATGAAGAAATATGGCGGCTGAGCCCTGTGATTAAGTCAATAAGAGCTGCCGAATAAACAATTAAAGTTGCTACGTCACCTGTCTGATCTACTTCACTTTCTTTTTGCCGGATAGCGCTGCTTTAAGACCGTTCAGCGGATTTAAACCGTGTTTCCCGGGTGTTAGCCAGGCGCCTTCTCCGTTTTCGTTCCAGGCGTAAAGCAGGCCAATACGTTCCTGAGTCAGCGACGAATCGTGGGCGTTCATCCAGTTGAGCAAACCATTTACTGACTGCTGAACCGATTGAGCTGAAAAACCGGTGAAGTATGGTCTCTCCTGGTATTTATTTTTCTCGTTCGACCAGGGGCGCGGGTCCCAGCCCATTGTTGATACGGGTATATAGGGTTTCTTCGCAACACTGCTTAGCTTACTCCACAGTTGCTGTTCGGCCGAGTGCAACGTATCGATCGGAATGGCTTGGTTAGGTCCTTTGAAGCCTACGCTGTGATAGTTGTAGCCGGTGATTATGTCTGCACCTGCACTTTCGGCCTTTGCTATGCCATCGGGCGAACCGGCGCAAATGGCGATTGACGCACCGGGCATGCCTGCATCGACAGCCCGTTTTCTTAGTTTTTCAAAAGCCACACTCACTGCTTCCGGCGAGCCAAAATTTTTGATCAGCGAAGTAAATTCAAAAAAAATGAGCAGCGGTTTGTTGGCTACCCGCATATACTGAGGGTGTTTAAACTCATCCAGCCAGATATCAGTAAGTTTCTCCCAGTTTTCGGGCCCTACATCAAAGCCACCGTGGTTGGCAACCAATAAGCAGTATTCCAGCTTTTTTACATTCTTCGACTTTTTGTATAAGCCTAATGCTCTGTTTTCGGGCAGTTCCTCGATGGTCCGGCCATTACGATGGTACCAGCAGAAACTAAAAAACGAAAGCCCAGAACTAGCTGCCAACGCAATCTGCTCGTCAACAATCTCCTGCTTACTTGTTACCCATCCCCACACCGGCTCACGGTCGGAATAGTTGGTTTTCAGGTCGTCGGTGATATGGAACGTAGTACCGCTCCAGCCGTCAAAATAATACGCGCCTATTTTGTTTTTGCCTTTCTGGGCCAGCAGTTGATTGCCAGACAAAAGCAGGGCTACAGCGAGCCAAACGGTTAGAACAGATCGTGAACGTAGCAGGTGCATAGAGGTAAGGATTATTACGTTTAAGATGATTTTGCTTATCGTTTCAGAGCGCGTTCTTCGCCTTGTTTGATCAGGTCGACGCCTTCCAGCATAAATCGGGACGTATCGTCTTTAGTCTTTTTATAAAACGGCGAATACATGCTGGCCGAAACGGTCTTTTTATCCATATCGAACGAGAGCAACCGGATATAACCTCCACCCAGATCGTCGTTCTGATAGTTCTGGAGAATCTGGTATATTTTATTGCCGTGTTCGCCGGTATCTACTTTTAGCGCCGAACTCATTACGTGTCCACTCAGCACAAATCGGATGTTAGCGTATTTCTTTACCAGCCGATCATACACCACCTGCGGACTAAAGTCGCCGTATCCGGCGTTACGTGTGTCGATCTCTCCTTTCGTGGTTAAGTGGTAGTGCGTGAGAATGATTACGTTGTAATTGAAATACTCTTTAATAATATCCCCTGCCCAGTTGATCGGACCCATGCGTGGGCAAAACTCCAGACTGATCACGAGCCAGTTGGTTTGCCCTACTTTAAACGTGTAGTAAGCATTGTCGCTCTTGTCCGCTTCATACCGACCGCGCTGGTGCGTAAAACGACTGACCGGGAAATACGAATTGAACTTGTGCGTTTTTCGCAGGTTCTGGTTTACATTGCCCGGAGCCGCACTGCCGCTATTAAAGCCAACGGCCTCTGTATCATGATTCCCCAGCGTAATGGCATACGGAATATGATGCGCGTCGAAGACGTCGAACCCCTTGCTGGCGACTTCAAAATGGTCGTAATTATCAAAATTGACGACATCACCAACGTGCAAAACCATCGGGATGTTGAGCGAATCTTTGTGATCTACAACCCATTTGATTCGGCTATTGAACATGGCATGATTACTGCCAACTTCGCTCTGGGTGTCAGGGAAAACTGGTATAGTAAATTTTTGGGCATGTACACTAGCCATAGTGGCCACGCCGGCCAAAACGGCCAGGAGGAGTCTTTTTATCATGCGAACGTTTATTTGTTTGTAATTCCGGCTTTATTTTCTCTGTTCGGAGGCAACCTCCCGAACAACCTTCAGGTAACTCCCGGTAGGGTCAGCTTTGGTGGGAACCAGGTAGCCGCCTTCTCCGAGTTCGTTCCAGGCGTAGATCAATACCATTCGTTCTTTTGGCGTCTGCTCGGGGTGGGCATCCATCCAGGAAACGGCATCGTTCAGGAACTTTTTGAACTGTTCGGGTGTGCGGCCCGTATAATACCAGCCCTGTTTGGCACCCCCTTTGCCGTTGCCACTGGCATCTTCCCAGGGCCGTTTATCCCACCCCACAATTACCGTCGGGATATAGGGTTGTTGCGCTGACCCTTGCCATTTGCTACGTTGTGCATCGGCCAGTTCGCTATAGGCATGTTCCTGTGAACCCGCCGAATAACCTGGCACTACGTTGTAATGCGTTGTTACGGTAAAGTTTTTTCCTGCTGTATTCCCACATCCGGCAATTGTCAGTCCAGTTAAGCCGCTTTTCTGAGCTACCTCCTGCATGCCGACAAGGTCCGCATTTTCGATCCCCTTCGCGTTGAATACAACCACTAGTGGCTTCGAGTCAACTTTAACGTACTGAGGATCGTTGAAATACTGCATCCAGTGTTCGGTTGCTTTTTGCCAATTTTCGGTACCGACAATTTCAGCGCCCTGATGATTGGCAATCAGCAAACCAAACTTGATCCGGTTTTTATTTTTTGCCTTCAAGTACCGCTGCATGCTTTCATGCTGAGGCAGGCTTGCTACTTTTTCCGGGTTAAAAGAGCCGTTGGCATCGCGCCAGTACCAGCAAAAAAGAAAAAACTCGATTCCGTTATCGGCCGCCAGGTCGATCTGCCGCTCCATGATTGCCTGCGAATCATTTCGCCAGCCCCATACGGGTTCGCGGTCGGCAAATTCATTCAGCATTCGTTTGGTAACCTGACGGGGTGCCGTTCTTGCCCAGGGCTCGTTCGGATCGTCGGCTTTGGGATTTTTACCGCCCCATCCATCGTAATAATAAGCACCAACGCTGATCGGCTTCCTTGCCGTTTGGCCATACAGTGGCCATACTACTCCCGTCAGGCAGGCCAGCAAGACTGCCGAACGCAACCATATTGATTGAGTTTTCATAACGTTAGCCGCAAAAACGGTCTGTCAAAGGCTGTCATTTAGCGATTACGGGCTGGAAAACTTCCATCCCTACGCCCCGATCCCGAATAACCAGCGTATCGGTTGCCGAATACGTATTCGTGCCTTGCTGAAACTGATACGTTAGGTGGATAGCGTCTCGTTTTTTATTACCCCACTCGTCGGCATCATCGATAAACTTGCCGCTGCCAGTCACCTGAAAGGCAGAACCGGGAGTGTTTTGTACAACGCAGTCATTGCCGGTAAAAGTCAGCAACAGACTCAATGTTCCTTTGATGGCAGTAGAGTTCAAATTACCGGCCATAGTAACCTGATTTTTACTCTTTGTCGCCAGATTCCATACTTCGTTTTTTTCGATGAACTGAGTCCGGTACGTCGTCGATTCAATCTCCTGACCGGCCGCGTTTTTAACCGTACTTTTGCCCCGGCGGAAATAGCTGCCATGAAATGGATTAATAAATTTGACCGCGAACATGGTAAAATCCTTGGGAGTCACCTGCCAGTTGCTGGCAATTCTGGGATCGGGTTGCGCTATAGATGACTTCCCCCTGAGCAATGAATCGAGGCCGATCACTTCTTTGATACGTACTGGCAATACGTACGCCAGCTTAATTGCCAGCGTGTCATCAAAAAAATCATCTTTTAGCTGAACCGCAATATTTCCATTGAACTCACCCGCCGGAATGATCAGCTGATCGGACGAACTCAGCGTGTAATATTTTTCCGGCAGCGGATACATGGGCTGATTAGTAGCGGCAAATTTTGCCTGATTACAAAGGCTATTATCAACCTGGATTTTGAAGATCCGATCCTTTGTATTCTCATATACTCCGCCCATCGCTGCCGATATCAGGAATTTATGATTATTGTCGTTGGAATTATCGTAGATGTAATCCCCCAGAATCAGCGTCCGAACGGGGTACTGATATGGGAAATAGCCCGAAGTATAGTTGTAATCCGGGAATACAATTTCCTGATTTTTACAGGCATATAACCCAGCCAGGCAAACAAGTAGGAGCAAGATCTTTTTCATGTCGGAGCGCTTGTAATGATTTTCCGAAGTTCAGATGACAATGAATTACCAGCCCTGGTTTTGCTGGAGTGCCTGGTATTTAACAACCTCTGTTTGAGGTACGGGACCGTAGTGCATGAAGTTATTTTTATATACCCTCGGCTCAACGTCAACGACTGTGTAGGTTCCCCTGTTGATATTGACGCCTTTTGCGGTTTCGGTTAAATCGGCTTTCCACCGGCGCAAATCCCAGAATCGGAAGCCTTCGAAGCAAAGCTCCAGCCGACGTTCATTCCGGATGAGTTGCCGCATATCTTCCTTTGTGGAAAGGCTCGCCAGGTACGGATCGGCTTTAGGGATGCCCGCCCGGCTACGTATCGCACCGATTACGTCCTTTGCCGAGAATCCCCAGGTGCCAGAACCGGTTGGTCCCCAGGCTTCATTGGCGGCTTCAGCGTACAACAGGAACAACTCCGTATAACGCATGTGAACTTCGTAGTGCTTTTGAGTCGTGGTCGAAACGGGGTTCAGATTGACTTCTTCGACCAACAATTTTTTTAGATAGTAACCGGTACGGGTTGACGTTTCCAGTGAATCTTTCGCATCAATACCGCCACCTACGCCTGTAAGAATGGTTTTCCCGGAAATCGTGTTTCCGTTATAGGCTATGTACTGGCGCAGACGAGGGTCGCGACTGTCGTAAGGCTTTGCTTTATCGTATTTACTTTCTGGACGATCTATTGGATAACCATTTGAGGCAGGAAACGCATCGACAAGATTCTGCGTGGGGTTAACATTGCCTCTGCCAAAAAGTGATGGCGGATAATTGGCCATTTCGCGCGTGTTCGTCGTAACGACCGACCGTCTCCATAAAATTTCCTTCTGCTCGATTGGGCTGGCTGCCGATACGTTCAGTTTGTCGACGAGCGTTTTCAGATAAAACTTATTTCCTTCCGGGTCAAGCCCTGTCAGGCCGCCAATGTCTTTCAATACGCTCCCGGCGTAGTTAGCCGCCTGTTCCCATTTCGTAGGGTCCGTATTAAAGGCTGGGCTGGCTGCAAGCAACGCTACTTTTGCCCGCAACGCCCTAAGAACTCGTGCCGAAATTCGCTGATTGAGTTCAGACCCGAATACAATATTATAGTTACTGGTCGATACCTTTTCGTAGCCGGGCGGCAACTGGGCCGCACTGCTCACATTCAGATAGTCGTTCATGGTCAGGTACTTCAAAGATTCATTGATATCGGCATAAATCCGATCAACGGACTCCGCAAACGTAGCCCTTGGAATATTGAAGTTGGCATTCGCGTCCAGGAATTTGTCAATGATCGGAATACCCAGCATTTGCCCACCGGGGCCTGGACCGGCAACAGCCACTAGCAGATGATATTGCAACAAAGCACGTAGCGCATAAGCTTCTCCCTTGAATCGCTGCGTATATAGCCAGTTTAGTTCAGGAACGGAGCCTTTCCAGTTGACGGTATCAATGAGCGTAATGAACTGGTTCGTTGTTTGAATGCCGGAAATACAGTTTGCCCATTGATCCACAGGGTTATACATTGCCGACCATTGGCCGGTTGCCATACGCAGGTAATCGTTCAGTTTGTTGTTGCTTACGGCATCGTCGGTTGCTACGTCATTAAAGCTGAGATTGTTCGTCGGAATTTTAGTATAAGCGCTCATCAGCACCCCTTCAGCGAAACCCGGGTCCTGATAGAGCCGGTCAATCGTAGCATGATTATCGTTTACTGGCTCCAGCAGATCACAGGACCAGAACGTAACGGTAGCCAGCGCGAACAGGACGTATAGTAAGAACTTCTTCATATCTTTTTCAGGAATTAAAACGAGATATTCAGACCCAAAGAATAAGACCGGTACTGAGGTTCGCTGCCAATATTTAGCTCCTTAAACTGCCGGAATTTCGAAATCATGACCAGATTGGACGCATCAGCAAAAACCGAAAAGCCTCGCATGTTCAATTTGTTTGACACCTTCAGCGGAACTGTATACGTAAGCTGCACCCGATCGACGGTGAAGTAGTTATCGCGGTATAGCCAGAAATCAGAGCTGCGGTAGTTATTTGTGTTGGCAAGGGAACTCAGCCTGGGGAACGTAGCAGTTGCCTGGGTGGCTTCAGTCCAGCGGTTCAGCACAAATGTCGAGTATTTGTCATCGCCATCAACCCAGAAGTAGTTATTCGAGATTTCGCCATCGGCGCCCATTCGCCCATTGCCGCGCGCAAATAAAGTCAGGTTTTTGTAGGATAGGCGAAGGTTAAGGCCATACGAAAATGGAGCCTGCCACCGGCCAATACGGACCTCATCATTGGCGTCGATAATGCCGTCGCCGTTTTGATCTTTGTATTTTATATCACCCGGTTTTACAGTTCCGAACGCCTGGGATTCATGACTTTCAATATCGCTTTGGCTATTGAAAAAACCATCGGAAGCCAATCCAAACCGGGCATCGACCGGCTGGCCGGTACGATTTCGGTTGCTGGTTGCGTAAAGCTCATCCCGTTTTTTAACCTTCGAATCAGCATAAAGCATGTTAGCGCCAACAATCAGCCTGAAATCACCCCAATTCTCGCGGTAGGAAAGACCCAGCTCGGCTCCGCGGTAGGCATTATCTTCAAAGTTTCGGTATGGAATAAAGGTTGAAAAATAGTTCGGGTAGATGGTTTGCGGACGGGTAATCTGATCGTAATACAAGCTGGTAAACACATTGGCATCCAGCGACAGGCGATTGCCAAACAGCAGGCTCTGAAAGCCAACATTCAGTTCATTACGTTTTTCAAAGGCCAGATTCAGATTGCCACCATTCTGGGCGATGACACCACCCCGCGACCGGGTACCTTCGTACCACGAATAACTGCCAGAGCCCGTATACCGCTCGTCGTAATTGAAAAATCCGCTGATGCCGTTATCCGAATTTAGCAAACCGGCCGATGCACGAATTTTCAGGTAGTTAATAAACGACACTGACGACATAAATCCTTCCGAACTCAGTACCCAGGCCAGCCCCAGCGACGGCGAGAAAGCGGTGCGGTTATTGGCCGGTAGTTTAACGGAGTTCACGAAGGCGCTGCTGAAATCGACCAGGTATTTATTTTTGAACCCATAACCCAGCCGCAAACCCAGGTTAGCATTTTTATTGCCCTGAATATCGCCCTGAACCTTGTCGCTGGTGAGATAGGCCAGCAGCGAGCCGGTAATCTGGTGGATGTCGTCTACGTTCTTGTTGTAATCCAGCAATCCATAAAAGCCAATCCGGCGCCGGTAGGAAGCATTGCCAACATTCTGAGTTCCACTACGTACGTCCTCCCCAAACTTCCGAAGGCTAACGATACGGTCTTCCTTATCAGACCACGTTGGCTCGTAAGCCGCGTAGCTGTTGCTGATAAACTGATCGTAAAGGGTCAGGTAATCGAAGCTCAGATTGGTATGAAAGGCCAGCCCCGGAACTGAACGGCTCAGGTCGAAATCAATCCGGTTATTGAACGAAAAAACGCGTTGCAACTGCCGATTTTGCCCGCCCGCATAGCCAGAGGCTATAGGGTTTGTCAGATACGTAGCGGTTCCACCGATGAGGTACGTACCATCGATATCCGTTTTACGCCCTTTCAGAAGCGAATTTTCCGGGTCGATTAGCGACATGGGAATCAGTGGGGCATACAGGTTTGGCCGGAGTGTAGCCGCATTGGCGAAAAAGCTGCCCTGCGGCTGGTTATTGTCGTTCAATACAAAGACCGCGTCCAGCGCACTTTTGATCCAGGGATTTACTCTCAGGTCAATGTTCCCACGCACATTAAATACGTTGGATTTCATGGATTTCCCTTCCCCGAAATTATAGAGGCTTCCGGTTTGGGTCCAGCCGATGTTGGTGTAATACGTTGCTACGTTGTTTCCGCCCGAAAAATCGACCATCGCCCGTGAAAACGGTCTCAGTTTTTTTAAATAGTCGCCCGAGTAGTAATCTACGCTGGGGTATCGATAGGGGTTACCGGTTCTGAAATTCTGAATTTGGGTCGGCGAATACTGAACGCCCAGCCCATCGTTTAACCGCGCTTCGTTGTACAGTTCCATGTAATCGGCCGATGGAAGATACTGAGGTAAAGCGCTGGGCCGGGAGATACCGTAAAAAGCGGTTGCATTGATCTGCTTCTTATAGGCCTGTCCGCGTTTGGTGGTTACGAGTACTACGCCATTGACCGCATCATTGCCGTACAGAACGGCCGAGTTGATGTCTTTCAAAATTGAAATCTGGGCCACCTCCGACAGGTTGAGGGTACTGACGTCGCGCGGCAGGCCATCGACTACAAACATCGGGCTACCAATCCCGCGAACATTCGAACTGCCAAGCATACCGGGAATAAGACCATTGAGGGCCGAGGCAACGCTCTGCGTATTGTCGAATTGCCTCAGCTCGTCGGGGTTCAGCACACTAACGGCGTTTACCAGATTACCTTTTTTGATTTTACTAAAGGCAACATTCACTACGTCGCGTTCGCCAAATAGAAAGGGTGATTTTGTTAGCGTCAGTCTTTCCTGATTACTGTAATCGCCGGGTTTAAACACGGTGGATTCGAATCCGGGCGCTTCAATGAGCAGATCGCCCAGCGATGGGATCGTGATTGTAAACTGGCCGTTTGCCTCGGTCTTGCTAACGGCGATGCCTTCGTTACCGTAGATAGTTGCGTTGCTGATTGGCGTACCATTTTCGTCGGCCACAATCGACTTGATCACCATTGGCGCAGCCGCTTTTTTTTGAGCCAGGGCAACAACCTGGCAACACAGAAAAAGGCAGGTCAGGTATAAGTATATTCTCTTCATGTGATTCAACTGGTTAAAGGTTGACACTAAGATGACTATGGATGGTTACCACCCTGGATTTTGTGGGAAGCCTTCGTATAGTCTCGTGTCTCTCAATTGGAACGGAAGCCAGTTATGTCTTTTTTCAAATACCCGGGTAACCACTACCCGTTCTCTCAGATTGATGGGTTTGCCGTTTGCACCCCGATCAAAGTCAATGGCCGTTTTCTGAAGATATTCGGCGTTTCCGGCAATGTTCCACCGGCGCAGATCAAAAAAGCGATGCCCTTCAAAGGCGAACTCAACCGCCCGTTCCCGGATAATTTCTTTCATGAAAGCTTCTTTAGCTCCCGTGTATTTGGGGGCCAGATTGGGCAACGTAGCGCGGTTACGGATGGCGTTGACAGCATCGACAGCCGTTAAGGCAGCCCCAGGCGATTGAGAAAGCGGTGATCCATAACCATGCAATACGGCTTCGGCATACATCAGGTACACGTCAGCAAGGCGCATCTGCGGATGATACGACTGAAAACTTCCCCACCGATTATCCCAGGGGTTACAGCCTTTCGGTGTCCATTTTTTGTAAAAGTAACCCGTTACGCTCCCTGCTACGTTGCTGCTGGCCGGGGTACCGTTCCGATGCATGCCGTTGTTGGCCAACTGGGCAAACTCGTTCTGTTTGGCGGCTGCAGCGGTGGCATTGTCGACCATGCGGACGCCGTCATAAATAATGTCGACATAAAACCTTGGGTCGCGCCCGGTCCATGGATCGTTCGGATTGTAGCCCGATTCGGGGTCATCAATGGGCAGACCGTTGGCCATCCCGTAGTTTTTAATGAAGTTGTGTGTGGGCACTTCAACCCGGTTGTTGCCCGCCCCGAACTGCACTGGATTGCTTATGCGATTGGTGGTAAACCGGACATAACTCGGAATATAAATGGTCTGGTTCATGATCACCTCGGTACCGCCCGGCCGATCGCGGTTACTGGGCGACCAAACCCAGAAATTATCCGTCCATGTAGTCCAGGATTGTAAGCGGTACACGCCGGTTTCCCGGCATATTTTAATCACTTCGGCCAGTACGTCGGCGGCCTGCTTACTCAATTCTACATCGTAGGCGTTCTGCCCGGTCGAGGATTCGTTCATCATCGGGCTGGCAGCATACAGCAGATTTTTACCCAGCATCGACAAGGCATGGATTTTCGTAATCCGTTGCGCATTATTGCCCAACGTAGCGCTACCCATAGCAGTCCCGTCCCACTTTAACGGTAACAAGTTGGCCGCTTCTTTGAAATCCTGCGCTACTCTCAAGGCCGTTTCTTTATACGTAAGTCGGGGCAACGTAAGAGCTTCCGACGAGCCCTGTACCGCATCGACGTAGGGAAGCCCACCGTAATAGCGCATTAACTCAAAGTGGAAGAAGGCCCGGAAAAACAGGCACTGCCCTTTAATGGCGTCTTTCTCTTCCTGAGTGGCCTCCAGCATATCCAGCTCGCTCAGACCAAGGTTCGCTTTTCGGATGGCGTACCAGGCAAACGGCCAGACACGCATCCCGGTAAGATTGGAATAGTAGTTAAAATTGGGGGTCGCGCCGTAAAGAAAGTTACCCTGGTTCCAGTAGTTACCATCGTCCCATGGTAACGGTACTGTCGATAAAACCTCGTCAGAAGCGCTGAAGCTATAGAAGAAGTTACCACCCAGTACTTTATGGATGTCAACTACACTATTGTAGATTTCCTCGACAAACCCCTGAAAACTAATAAAACTCCCATACACATCTTTATCTGATATGCTAGCTTCAGGAGCTCGGTCAAGATAGCTTTCGCAACTGCTGGCAAAAAACGTAACGACCACCATACTGCCTACCAGCCAATGTCTGAGTCTGTACAGTCTATTTCTGATCATGACCTATGTATTAAAAAGTTAAGTCGATACCGAAGTTTATGCGTCGTGGCGTAGGATAAGCCCCCGCATTGGCCGCACCACCCGAAGCCGCCGACTCCCGGTCGTCGGGAAGTTTAGACCAGAAGAGAAGGTTGTTGCCATTGACAAACAAACGTAGTGAGGAGACGCCCAGGCGATTTGTGAACGTCTTAGGCAAGGTATAAGCCACCTCGGCTGTGCGTAGCCGTACAAACGATCCATCGTAAATGAAGTAATTACCAATGAACTGCCCCTGCGACTTCCAGCGGGGGAGAAAGGACGTAGCATTCTGATTGTCTCTTGACCAGTGATCACGTACATGGGAAAACAGCACGTTCTGATACAGGTAAAAATTGTCGAGTGGGATATTTCTCGATACGTTGTTAACGGCGAAAAACTGTAGCATTACAGAGAAACCTTTGTAACTGGCTCCAAACGACGCGTTGTAATTATTCTGCGGTACGTCGGAGTGGCCAAAGGGCACGGTGTCGTCGTTACCCGTAATTACTCCGTCAGCGTTGTAATCCAGCGTATTGTAATAACCGGGCAGTTTGGAGAGGTCATTGGTTTGCTGCGGAACGCTGGCAAACACCTCATCCCAGTTGTTGTAAAATCCGGTATTTATCAGGCTTCTGGTCTGGCTGATCTGATACCCAGCCTGCTTCTGATAGGCGGCCTGTAGGGCTGGGTCATCCCGATTGATTATTGTATTCTGGGTGTGGGTAAAAGCGAAATTACCCCAAAGGTTTATGCCCGACGGAAAGCGTTTGTTAACCTTCAGTTCCAGTTCATATCCTTTTGATTTTACCTGACCAAGGTTTGCCGAAGGCGGAGTGGCGCCAAAATAAGGTGGAATGGCCCGGGAGGCCCCCGAAATAATGATGTCGGTACGGTTCTCTGTAAAGTAGTCAAAATTCATTTGAATCAGGTCATTAAAAAGGCCTAACTCGGCTCCATAGTTGTGTTTACGGGCTTTCTCCCAATGAATATCAGGGTTGCCGACAATCGATTCTTTGTACCACAGGTACGGGCTTTTTTCATTCGGGTTTGCGTTGAGCAGGCTGGAGTTTCCATAAGCATACTGCGATTGGTAGGCCCATCTTGCCCCGCCAGCATCGTCTCCAACGGTTCCGGCGCTGTAGCGAAACTTCAAATGATTGATCGCGGGGACCTTAAAGAATTTTTCATTGGAAACATTCCAGCCAAATGCGTACGACGGGAAAAAGTCAAACCTGTAGCCAGGCCCGAATTTTTCCGATCCGTTGTACGCGCCGTTAAACTCGAACAGATACCGTGATTCGTAATCGTAGGTTGTCCGAAATACCCAGTCTTCGCGGTAGCTCGGAAACATACTGCCCTGCGCAAACTGTTCTCGTTTGAATAAGCCCATCGCTCCAACGTTGTGTTTGTCGAACGAGCGGGTGTAATTCGACTGCAATTGATACATCAGTCGGCGCCGAATAGGCAGGTAACCAACAAACGTTGAGGAAACTTCTTCCGGGTTAATTGTCCATGGAGTGGCCACCCAGTCAAATGCATTGGCAGCGGTAACCGGTGTGGTCTCTGTGTACTGACTGGGGTCTTGTCCTTCGCCGGTATACCGGTCGGGATAAACAATCTTTCCGAGCAGATTACCTTCAGGGCGCACATGATTCTGATCTGTAATGCCGCCAACAGTTTGCAGGCTGTTATCATAAAACAACAAACCCGTCACACTCAGTCCTTTCGTAAGGAAGTCCAGTTTCTGCTCAATAGCAAAATCAGTATTTAAGGCCACTTCACGGCGCTCCCAAACCCCCGTATTATAAATCAAGGCCACCGGATTTTGAAGCTGCTCCGGCGGTAACGCATAGTTCTGTCCCCAGCTTCCATCTGGATATTGTGGCAAAATAGCATCGGGCGGAAACCGATACGCTGCGGCCCAGGCCAGCGGGTTGGTGCCCGACGTACCACTGGCATAGGAGTAGTTGGTATTTTTCTGGCTGAAAAAACCGGCCAGATTTACTTTTAAGTTCGTGGTTCCTGTAACTCTAAAATCCAGATTGCTTCGAAAGTTAAACCGATTGAAACTATAGCTCGGATCGTAGTTCTTATTGTTCTCGTACTTTTTGAACATGTCGCTCTCGTTGAGATACGCCAGCGATCCAAAATATTTGACGAATTTGGTTCCGCCTGTTACGTTCAGATTCGCCTTCTGCGACCAGGATACATCCTTAAACATGGCTTCTTTCCAGTCGACATTCGGGTAAAGAACTGAATTAATATCGCTTTGAGGCCGTCGATAACGTAGCGCCACTTCATACGGTACGTAGTCGCTCCACGAAACCGGATTGATGGGGCCTTCGCGCTCAATCATTTCATTTCGAAGCATGATGGCTTCAAACGAATCCAGTTTATCGGGTAGTCGGGAAACCGAAAGGGCCGTTGCGTTGTACGAAACAGCAAGCTGTGGCTTCGATTCTGATCCTCGTTTGGTTGTAATCAGAATAACGCCATTAGCCCCTTTCACGCCAAAAACCGCCGTTGCAGAGGCATCCTTTAAGACTGACACTGTGGCGACTTCGTTGACGTCGATGTTCTCCATGTTACGTTCAACGCCATCGACCATAATGAGTGGCTGCCCTCCGTTCCAGGTGTTACGTCCACGAATGAAAATCGATGTAGCACTTTCCCCACTGGCGGTTCCGCCCGGTTCTCCACTGGCGGTGATCGTCGTCAAACCCGGTAAGTTTCCGGTCAAAGCCTGTTTAAGGTCCGTTACGTTGCCCACCCGTTTCAGCTCCTCATTCGATGTCTGAACAATAGAGCCCACTACGCTCTGCTTTTTTTGTGTGCCGAAACCCACTACTACCACTTCGTCAAGCGTCTTGTCGTCACCTTTCAGCACTACGTCGATCTTCGTTCGGTTTCCGACTGTAATCTCCTGCGATAAGAATCCGACGTAGGAAAAAACAAGAATCGTCTCACGGGTAGGCACGCCAAGTGAAAATTTTCCGTCGGTATCCGTGGTTGTGCCTCGCTGGGTTCCTTTTATCAGGACAGTTACACCGGGGAGTTTCTCCCCTTTATCGTCCACAATCGTTCCTGTGACAGTAATCTCGGCTTTAGCGCTGTGGTCTGGTTCTACTACGTCTGTTGCAGAGGAATTTGACTCAACTTCGCTGGGTGTCAGCACAATCTGTTTACCAATGATCCTGTATTTTACACTGATTGGCGAAAGCAGTTGATTCAGTACGTTAGCTAATTTGTCGTTTCGGTAGTTTACCGAAACGACCGGCTGTTCGGGCAATAATTTGGTACGATACGTAAACGTAACATCTACCTGCTTTCCTATCTGCAGGAGAACGTCAGCAAGGCTCCGGTTTTCCATTTTAAGGGTAACCTTCTTATTCAGCAAATCCTGCGTGGCCAGTTCACGAGTCACGGTGAAGCTGCTGAAAACGATTACCGTAGCGAATGGTATCAGCAGCATTTTCGTCAGAATTTGGAAGTGTCGAGAAGTAAAGGATTTTCTCATTAGTTTGATCATTCTTGATTTTTTAGACAATACTTTTTCCGTATCCGAGCTAACGGATATTTATATACGTCATCAAATTAAGAGGAAGGAAGCTCTACCCTAGTAAAAGTCGGGCGCAGTGCTTGGCTTAGTGATTTATAGTATAAGCTCTCGCATTTTTGTCAGATTATTCCGGTGAGTTTACAAACATCGTCGGGCATCAATCACAATACGTGTTTCTTCTATTCGGTATGTAGCGTTTATCGCTTCACACAATACCTCCAGTCGTTGAAATAACGATTCATCCTTAAACGAAGTGGTTAGCCTACAACTTGTAAGTACGTTCCTATCGAACTGAATGTCTACGCCATACGCCATTTCGAGGTTATCGAGGAGTTCGGCAACCGGCACATTATCGAACGTAGACATCTGGTGTTCATTTTCTGGTAAAATAGGAAGCGGTTCGTCGACGAGGGTACGGCTCAACTTATCTGAATCGGGCTTGTAGTCAGCCTGTTGGTTTGGCAACAGGACCACTCCTGTCAGCTGCTCTGTCGCATCGCTCTTCGTTTTTTTATAGACAAACACTTTTCCAGTCTTTACCGACACGGTCATGTGTTTATCCGCTACGTTGGTATTTATCCAGAAACTTGTTCCTAACACTTTGGTAATTAACTCATTCGTATAAACAACAAAGGGTTTTTGGGGATTGCGGGCCACCTCAAAAAACGCTTCACCGG
>NZ_JBMDWV010000093.1:0-18629 GCF_048594605.1 Spirosoma sp. | reverse complement strand
CGCCACCACCGACTATACCTGCCAAGCCTGATACGGTTGGTCAAAATTGTCCATGTCCAACCCCTGGAGGATCGTCAACCATAGTAACTCCCGGTTCGTCAACTACGGCATCGCCTACGCAGCCTAATCAAGCTGATACGTTACGTGTACAACCTCCGCGCTTTTCACCCGATGGGGGATCGTTTTACATGAGTACCAACGTAAAATTAACGGCTGATTCATTGCCACCTCAGGCCCTTATCGAATACTCTGCTGATAATGGCGAAACCTGGCAGACGGGCTCGCAGTTTACGCTCACAAAAGGTGGAAAAATCCTGACGCGTATTCGTGCCGGAACACGATTGTCCCGGAATCGGGAAGCTACGTTTAGCATTTATTTTAAGCGTATGCTCATCATCGGAAACAGCATTATGAGTCATGGACCCGCTCCCGAACTTGGCTGGTACAATCACAATGGTATGGCCGCGTCAGCGCCTGAAAAGGATTTTGTTCATCTATTGACTGGATACTTTCAGCAGATTTATCCAGCTATGACGATGCGATTGCAAGCGGGTACAGGACTGGAACAGAAATTTGGTACGCCCAATTATTCCGTCGATGAATTTAACCGGGCAATGCAGGAGTTTAAACCCGACCTGATCATTGTCCGGCTGGGCGAAAATGTGGACGACGGACAGGTGTTGAACCGTAATTTTGAACTGCATTTCCGGCAATTACTGGATCGATTGGTCAGCTACGATCAGTCGGTTCGAATCATTTGCACGACCAGTGTCTGGTATAAACCAAACTTCGATGCTGTTGTACGAAAGGTGACGCCCGAAAGAGGATGTACGCTGGTTGACTTGGGCAGTATGGTTGGGCAGGCACAATGCTTTGCCAGCCAATATGCAAATCCGGGTGTTGCGGCCCATCCAAACGATACCGGCATGCGGTACATTGCTGACATGATTTGGCGAAAAATTCAGTAATACTTACGAATACGTATTGATCAAGCTATGCAAAACACCGAAAAGTTGAAACTTCCCGGTGTTGCCGTTTTTTCGTTTTCTAGGTCATCAAATTTTTATCGGCACTTCACGGTAAATGGTAATTTCTATTCATTCTTCAGGGTTTCTACTGGATTGCTCTTGGCGGCCTTCATCGTCTGCGACCCGATCATAATGAGGGCAATCAGCCATACTGCCAGCAAGCCGATGACCAATTCGGCGATCTGTACTGGGGTGTGGTACGGAAATCGGGTGAGCACTATTTTTTCGAAGAATAGATACGTTACGGGCAGCGCAATGAGTGCCGCTATCGATAGCTGTACAAGAAAACCACGGCTTAATAGGTAGATCAGGTTACCTGAGCTTGCGCCCATCACTTTGCGAATGCTGATTTCCTTCAGTCGGGTTTCGGTTGTATAAGCTACCATGCCAAACAATCCCATTGATGCGATCGAAATGGCGAGGAATGAAAGGAATCCAATGATTTTGATTAAGGTGGAAAATTCGCTGTAGGCCTCTTCGATGGCTTCGTTGTAGAATTCTGCCTGGAAGGGATGAACTCGGTCGGTTTCCTTCCAGGCCGACTCGATCTTGGCTCTGGTTGCCAGCATGTCAGGACTTTGTATTTTGGCATTAATGATAGTTCTGTCCTCTGGCGTCCAGTGCATGAATGCCACCGGTCCTATCAGGTTGTCGACCTTGCCATAGTGAAAATCTTTCATGACGCCAACAATGGTCATTTTACGTGTTCCGCCAAAGTTGCTGAATGTAATTTCTTTCCCGACGGCTTTCTGGGGGTCGTTGTTGGCGATATTAAATCGTTTTAAAACTTGCTGATTAACAATTACTTCTGTCGCGGCTTTAGCCGTAGTTGGTCGCCCGACAAAGTTTCCTCCGGCGATGAGCTTGTATTGATGCACAGCCAGGTAATTTTCGTCAACGTGGTTGGTCATGACGAGTACTGAATCGCGCGAATCGTTGTATTTCATATAACCGCCCCAGGCGTTCCCAACGCTGGTGACGATTAGCGATCGGGAAAGGGCGGTCACTTCGGGCATTTCGCTCAGTTTCTTGAGCAACGCATCTGGCTTATTGCCCTGCGTATTGATATTCAGGATGTTTTCGGTGTTAAATCCCAGATCAAATGCCAGTATGTTTTTGTACTGCACATAGCCAATGGCGGTTGTTGTGATAAAAATCAGGGTGAGCGTATACTGAACCACCACCAGAGCGCGTCTGAGTGTCAGGTGTTTAAATACGTTTACAGCCGTAACATTCCTGAGGGCACTGATTGCACTGACTTTCGAAAAGAACAGGGCAGGCATGAACCCGGCAATAATCCCAATAGTGACCGAAAAGACGATAAAGACCACGACCATCGATGCGGTAAGCTCAAGTTTTACCGTTTGCTGCATCTCCGGAGCCAGATTGATTAGAAAGGGCCGTAGTACCAGAAAGATCAGGAAGGAGAGGACAAGGGCCAATAAGGAAATCATAATTGACTCCGCCAGAAATTGTTGCCGTATCTGACCCTTTTCGGCGCCGATCGCTTTGCGAACACCGATTTCCTTAAAGCGACGTATGGCTCGTGCCATCGAAAGATTGGTATAGTTGAAACATGCCGACAGGATTACAATGAGAGCAAGCCCGCCGAGTATCCAAAGTATCCGGGGCGACATGTGAGGCCCCACAGACCCAGGCCCACCCTCCGAGGGGCGAAACCCTTCACCGACTACGATCTTGTATAAAGGCAGCAGCTCAAGACGGATTTTCGTGTTCTCTTCGGCGAGATTTTCCTGCCGGGCAATGGCGTCGAGCTGCGATTGAATAGACGCTACGTCGGTATTCGCTGGCAACCGGAGGTACACGAAGTTCGACGACATGTTTGTCCATTTCTCGAAGTTCTTGTCGTTTTTGTTGAGCTGCTCCGCCGTCGACAGCGATACCAACGCTTCAAAACGGAGGTGCGAGAAGAAAGGGACGTCTTTCAGGACACCGGTCACCTGATAAGCCACCGTATCAAAGGTAATTACCTTCCCAAGTGCATGGTTGCTGCCGAAGAGTTTCCTTGCAGTGGTTTCCGTCAGAACGATTGAGTAAGGATCTTTCAGCGCCGTTTTGGGATTGCCTTCCAGCATCGGAAATGTAAAAATTCGGAATAGCGACGGTTCTGCCCAGAAGCCTTTTACCGGGACAATGTCGTCGCCAACCTTCGCATCCTGCGAAAAATCGTTACGCATAATCGCTACGCCCTCAATGCCAGGTACGTTCGCCCGAATAAGCTTTCCGGTCTTTATGGATGTGGTTGCAAATTTGCCCGCCTGTTCACCATTGAACGTTGCTACGTTAGTGATACGATAGATGCTGTCCCCATGCTCGTGGAACCTGTCGTACGAACGCAGGTCGAGTAGAAAGGCGATCAGTAGTAATCCGACGGACATACTGATGGCAAGGCCAACAATATTAATGGATGAGAACAGCTTATTATGCAGGAGGTTACGCTTTGCTGTTTTGATGTAGCTTCCGATCATGATCGAATTGATTAAAGGTTACAAAATTTGGCTCATCATAAATTTTAATTGATTTACGGTTTTGCATTGCGCGCAATCCCTGCTACTCACACACCAAATTTCCGCAGGTTATAGACAAAGCTCACGAGCAGATACCTACGTAATATCCGACTTTGAACGTCTTCGATGTACGTATCGGTCGTGTTACGTACCAGGCTGCGATTCTGATTCAATACGTCGAAAACCTGCAGCCGTAATTCGCCCGTATCGCCCTTAAAAAACTGCCTGGACAGCGCTACGTTCCAGAGCGTAAATCGCTGATTATAACCGTCAGTTCGTCCGGTTGTAGCTATGTACGTTACGTCGCTGGTAACTACAAAACGTAAGGGAAGCTTCCAGAATAAGTCGGCCGTAGCGTATTGCGACCAGAAAGCCGTATTCTGTTTCGGCAGCAACGAGTACGAAGCCATCTGATACGTTACGTTGCCGCTGATGCCGTATTCCAGCGTATTGTTGAAATTAGATTGCAACCGCAGACCCTGCCCGATGCTGGTATTTCGGGTTACGTTTGTTTGGTCGTTTATGAAACTAATCGCTCGACTCAGTGCTACGTTGGTGGAAAATGTAAGCCCCAGCTTCGAGGGTTGCAGCGCTCGCCCGATGTTCATCGACCCGTTTGCCGACCAAAAACCACCTGCGTTGACAGGCTGCGTAGTTTGTATACCCGATGGACTGATCCTTGTTGACGTAGCAATTCGGTTGTGACTCTGATTCAGGCTGGCAAACAGAGAAAAGCTTTTCGTGCCAAGCCCGGTCGATCCATTATAAGACATAACAACCGTATTGTAAAATTCTGGTGCGAGTTGTGGATTCCCAACCTGAATATTGAGCGGGTTCGTATTATCGATAACCGGTTGCAATTGAGTCAGGGAGGGCGGACTTAGGCGGGTTCGGTATTGCAGCCGCAGGTTTCGATTTCCGGATAATGTATAAGAGAACAGGGCATTTGGCAGCAAGTGGAAATATTGTCGACGCTGAAGCGTATCCACCGACCGATTGTCGAGATGTAACTGCGATTGCTGTACGTCTGCTCCAAGGGCAAATTTATAGCGTAGGCGTTGCGTCTGAAACGTAGCACCCGCCCGATGATTAGCGAATTTGCTGGCAAATTGATTCGTGAACGGGAGGTTGATTCGGTCGTAAATTCCGGTTGCTTCATTTCGGTCGGTAACCAGTCGGTCAGCTTGGTTGCTATTGGTCGAGTACGCGTATCGCAACGCCAGTTTTTGGGTAAACGACAGCGGTTCGGTAAACGATAACGTAAACGTATTTTGCAGATTCTTCGCCGTTTGTCGATTTCGTTGATCCAACAGGTTTGAAATGGGGTTCGCCCCTGTAGAATCGTAAAACGTATTGGTTGATTGATTCAACGCCTTCGTTTCGCCATCGGCCAAAACCGTATTCAGGTTGAATGATAGTGTGCGTCCTTCGCGCCGGAATTTGCGCATGAGCAGTAGGTTGTTGTAGCCATTAATCCCGTTGCCTGTCGACCCGTAAGTCGTTTTGCCGGTATTGACCAATTGATTCGCCTGCCCTAATACGCCGGGTCCCTCCAGACCGGGTCCCTCCAGACCGGGTCCCTCCAGACCGGGTCCCTCCAGACCGGGTAACGTAGCGCGGCTTGTGAACCGACTGGTGTAATCCGTAGTTTGCCACGACAGGCTGGGCGTTAGCCGAAGGCTGGTCATCGAATCGAGTTGCCAGTCGAGCCGCACGTTAAACCGATGGGTCAACTGCTTGTTCTGCGAATAATTCTGCTGATCGGACGTGAGCGATCGATCGGGCAAAATGCTGGTGCGCCGGCTCTGTTGGTCAGTGGTTGTAATGGCCTGATTCAGGAAATAACTGCTTGCGATGTCAACCCGTTTTCCCAGTTTGTCGCGCGGCCCGTCGATACGGTAATTCAATCCACCAGCGCGTACGTCAATAACATTCGTTGGTGTTTGGCTACCGGGAGGCCCTGCACTCTCTTGCCCTCCTACAAAGACCGGACCCTGAGCTGGGCCAGCGCCCAACGTAAAATTTTGCTGGTTGAGGTTGTTGGCCTGACCAATCAGAGAAATCTGGCGGCCCGGTCGGTTTGCCGCATCACCGTCGCTACGGTTGTTAAAGCGGTTCAGGTTCAACCGGCCCTGGTACCGATTCGCTTCCCCATCGCGGGCCGTACCCAGTCCTAGTGAATTTTGCCCGAAATAACCTTTCCGTTTGTCTCGTTTGAGGGTCAGGTTAATGGTACGTTCGCGGTTGCCATCGTCGATACCCGAAAACTGCGACTGGTCGGACGACTGATCGTAGAGTTGAACTTTATCGACAATATCAGCCGGTAAATTCCGGGTAGCCATTTTAGGATCATTGCCAAAAAATGGCTTTCCATCCACCAGTACTTTATTGACTGTTTGCCCATTTGCTTTTATCGCACCGTCGCGGCTCACTTCCATTCCTGGTAGTTTACGAAGCAATTCCTCCACAGCCGCATTCTGTTGTGTCTTAAATGAGCCAGCATTGAATTCCAGCGTATCCTGCTTTATGGTAACTGGCGCACTTTCCTGCCGAACCACAACTTCCTGAAGCTGATTACTTTGTTCGGTCATCCTTAGAATACCTAGTCCAGTTGATGACGCTCCTGACTTGACCGTGACCGATTGAGATACGTTACGATAACCCAGGAATGTAACGAGTATCCGATAGCTCCCCGGTGCTACGTTACGTATTAGAAATTGGCCATCAGCGTCAGTGATCGTGCCTGTTACGTAGCTCGAATCGCGGGCCATCATCAACGAGACAGACGCCTGTCGCAGAGGTTTGCTACTAACTGAGTCAACTACCGCCCCCTGAATCTCGGATTTCGTTACGTTACGTTGGGCAAACAGTCCATTTGTCAGGCAAAGGCAGAAAAGTAAGAAAAGCGCTTTCATGGAGTTGCTGAGAGCATGGGAGTAGGGGGAGCGGGTAAAGGGTGGAGTGAAATGCAGGGTTGAGTTTGGTGATATTGTTTCCTAACCATTACCCTATGCCCCAGGTCCTTTACTCTATACGGCCTAATTCCGCTCGTTCAGTTGAAGTTGTTGCTGGAAATCGGCGATAGCTTTCTGACGTAACTCAGCTAATTGTTCCGGTGTAACGGTCTGCGCCTGTGCACCCGGTTTAACCGCCGACGCATCGGAGGAGGTAGTATCGACTTTGGTTGCCTTGAATTGCTCCTTACTACCTTCGATGAGTAGTACGGTACCCATTTCGGGCGTAAGCTCGTGGATAGGCGAATAAGTGACAGGAATTTCGGTGGTTATCCAGACCGTGTAGGTTTCATTTTTGTACGGTACAGTGGCTTTTCGGCAGGTGTAACCGGCTATTTTTTTGGTCTGGTCGGTTAGCTGCCAGCCATTTACCCGCTGAATCGGGGCTTCGGCCTGGTACGTTTTCGTATCCGCATCTTTGCCGACTGTAAGCAAGGTTACTTTCGTCTGGCTTTGCAGGTCCACAAAAACCTGCTCAGTAAATGGCCGCGGAAGGTTTCTGGTCTGAGGAGGGCCGCCGTCGCCCCTTACCCGAACAACGGCGTTTGGCTCATCGCGGCTTTCTTTCGCAAACGTACCGTTAATGAGCGTCTTCTGGCCAAACATACGTGTGTCGGGAATATCAGCCGGGAAGTTTGGATCGCCGGGTTTAACCTGCTCACCGTTAATGACGATACGCATTTGGGAGGGATCGACTTTGCGAACGCCTTCGTAGGTAATCTGACCTGACCACGTAGCAGAAGCCGTTTGAGCGATGATTGGACGCGTTGCCAGAAAGACAATTATGAAGTTGACAACTGCACAGAGGAGTGTTTTCATGAAAGATGCGGGTTTGATTTAACAGCCCAAAGGTCCGGTGGAGTTTTGTAACGTACTGCTACATAGTGTTAAACAGTGTTAAGGCTTATCCGAAGCCCGCCCAGACCACGTAGATTTGTGTATGAACCGACGCATTCGCTCGATATTCTGGCTGATGACGCTATGCATCATCGGCATCAATGCGTTTCAGGGCTACTGGCTCTGGACAACGTATCATCTTAAAAGCCAGCAGTATAATCAGACAATGCGGGATGCGCTGTTTTCGGTGTTGCAGAATCGCCAGATGGTCGAGGCTAACCGCTTATTTGCCAAACAGGGTAATAAGGAGCCGATGCGAATGATTATTCGCCAGTTTGACGGGGCTACCAATCGGGAGCAGATTCGAGTTATTGTACGGCAACCCGGCTCACCATCAAACAGAAAGCTACCGCATAAACCTACGGGTCGTGCGGTAGCCGTTGATCAATTTTATCAGCGGCTACCGCCAGGAACAGACACACCATTACTCGAATCGCCCGATACACTTGCCCACCGGATTTCGACCATGTTACTGCTCAACTGGGCCGAAGGGACACGTATCAATCTGGCTAAATTGTCAGATGCGTACCGGGCCGAGCTTATTCAGCGCGGAATAAGTCCTGCGTTCAAACTGGATACGGTGAGTGTTCGGCCCCAGAAACCTGCCAAAAATGTATTAATTCGTCAATCAGATGCGCCCTCAAAGCTGAACGATGCACCTATCGTAATGAATAAGTTGGTTGTACCTATCAATCCGATTCGAAATCTGTTTGCGCAGGTAACCTTTGAAACGCCAACGTTCTATTTGCTACGTCGAATGGGGTGGTTGCTGGGTGGATCGGTACTTTTGGTTTTGTTAACGACAGGTAGTTTTCTGTTCATGCTGAGTACAATTCTGCGCCAGAAAAAGCTGTCGGAGGTGAAAAACGATTTCATCAACAACATGACCCACGAACTGAAAACGCCCATTGCTACCGTTACGGCCGCCGTAGAGGCTTTGCAGCATTTTGGTGCCTTGAACGACCCACAGAAAACACAGACGTATCTGGCGATATCGCAAAACAACCTGCAACGCCTTTCCGATCTGGTCGAAAAAGTGCTGAATCTGGCCGTGGAAGAAAAACGCGAACTAGTGCTCCATCCAGAATCAATAAACCTGAATGACGTAGTGACTGACCTGGTAACGAGTCATCAGCTGAAGGCAACCAAACCCGTTACGTTCCACGTCAATATTCCGGCCGCCACAACGGTGACCGTTGACCGCGTCCATTTTAGTAATGCACTTAACAACCTGATTGACAACGCAATCAACTACTCCAAAGAGCGCGTAACGATTCAACTGTCCTTCCAAAGAAACGAACCCGGCTGGCAACTGTCGGTAACCGATGATGGAATTGGTATAGCCAGAACGTATCAGTCAGCCATTTTTGATCGATTCTTTCGGGTACCAACGGGTGATTTACATCCCGTAAAAGGCTTTGGATTAGGACTCGCTTACGTTCGTCAGGTTGTCGAGCGGCACGGCGGACACGTTTCGTTACGTAGCGAGCCCGGAAAAGGAAGCGAGTTTTTACTTACATTTTCATAAAATAGAAACAATCTGCTACGTGTATGTCCACTGTTTTGCTGATTGAAGACGAGCCAGCGTTGGGGATGATTGTAAAAGATAGCCTTGAAGTGCGTGGCTTTACGGTACGTTACGCACCGGACGGTGACCTGGGTTTGGCCCATTTTCGGCAGGAACGCCCCGATATTGTCGTAGCCGACGTCATGATGCCAAATATGGACGGTTTTTCGGTGGCTCAGCAGATTCGTCAAACTGATCCAGACGTACCCATTCTTTTTTTGACGGCCCGTTCGCAAACCGCCGACGTAGTACGTGGTTTTGAGCTGGGTGGAAATGACTACCTTAAAAAACCATTTAGTCTGGATGAGCTAATTGTACGAATTAACGCACTTCTCCGGCGTAACGCAGCATCTATACCATCTGTCGCATCGGATTCGGTACGTATCGGTCGGTATCAATTTGATGCGTCCAAGCAGAAATTATCGGTCGATGGAAAGGAGACGTTGCTGTCGCACCGTGAGGCTGAGTTGCTACGTCGACTATACGAGCAGCGGAATCAGGTACTGGAACGTAACGCTGTATTGATCGAACTCTGGGGCGACAACAGTTTTTTTAATGGGCGCAGCTTAGACGTATTCATTACCAAACTCCGCCGTCATCTCAGCGCCGACTCGCAGGTTCAGATTATCAACGTGCGAGGTATTGGTTATAAGCTGATTGTGTGATGATTGGAATCACCTAAAGATAGCTGGACTTGGCTCACTTGCCTTGATAACTCAGGACTATTGGGTTTCGTAATAGTAGCCGAATATGATTCCCATTTCATCTTCACTTGTCAGACCAAAATAGACCGTTTTGCTCGTTGTGTTGTTGTACGTAATTTCCGAGGTAAGCCCCTGGCCTTTTTGCAAGGCGAGCGGAGTTTTTAACGTAACAATATCGGGATGTTCCCAATCGGTTGAGGTATAGACAACTTCGCCATCGCGGCTACCACCATAGATTTTTATGACGAATTTCTCACCCAGCTTGTGCATGTGCGAGGTTAGTGTCAGAACGGTTCGAGCCTGATTGAAAGTAAACGACTTCGTAAATGTTTTCCTGGTATTTGCCGGAATAGTCAGACTGGTGTTGCCGAGGTCGAGTGTCTGGATAACCCGCTGCACTTTCGACTTATCGACCGTGTATAAATTAATCTGCGCTTCCCCTTTCATAACGCTGGCCGTTTTGTTTACAAAGTGGGAATTCAGATCGAGCGATGAACCGGCTGGAATCAACAGAGCTGCGCCTTCTGGAAAAGTATAATCCTGATACTGCGACTGTGAACCTGCCAGGTAAACGTGGTTCGACATTGTGAGTGCCGTCGCTAAATTCAGTGAATTATCGGAGTTTCGAAGGTCACGAATATCGTTCAGATTCGGCAGGATGGTTTTGCTGCGAAAATCATACGCTACAAAATGATGACTGCCACTACGCATTTTTGTTTCAAAACGGTTCACATAAATATCCTGATTATTACCAACCAGCTTTCGCATAAAGATTTCCCGCTCAAAATTAGGCTGGATATCAAACGTCGGAACGCTCATCTGAAAGCCCGTTCCGGTTGTGGGAGCGGTCAGCGGTTCGTACGGAACGACTGTGGAGCTTTTATCATTCAGTAAAGTCGTGTCGGCAACGCTGCCCGTTTTTGGTGCACCGGCTTCAATCCAGCGCCGTACAAACTCAATCTGTCCATCAGGCAGCAAAGCACTTCCCAGTGGCATTGGATTCCCGTATTGTTTGCCGCTATGATGACTGGCCGATACGTTCAGTTTATGATAGAGCAGGCTTTCCAGTGAAGCAAAAGGTTTCACCCGCTTGAGACCATCGGCCAGCGCTGAGCTGTTCTTAGGGTCAACCCCTACCAGATTCTGATAGGCAACTCCTGCTGCCAAAACAAGGCCGTGTTGGGCAAATGAAGCATCGTTTTCGGACGAGTGGCAGCCCGACGTAGCACAAGATGGGGTTAAAATTCGCTGCTGGATCTGATCAAAAGAAGAAATAGCGTCCGCAGGATCAGGAGAAGCATTATCTGACTTCGTGCAGGATGCTACATTTAGCAACAGAGCTGATACGCCAATACCAAGCGTTAAGCGCGTACAGATCAGGAAGTTCATAGGTTATTTGCAGCGAAGAATCCTTTTGAAAGATAACGTATTTTTAGGCTGGTTTGGTTAAAACCGAAGGATAAAGTCTTGCTTCGGCTGCTCTTTCCGAAAGAAGACCAGGCCTACCCAAAATAAATCGATCGTTACGCTCACAGCTGAATGCCTTTTAACGTGGTTCCAGGCCTGTTCCATCTCATCCGACCAGTGAATATCATCGAAGACAAACACCGTATCATTATGAATTTTAGTCAGGCAGGTTTCGAAGTAACGAACAGTCGGCTCATAGCGATGATTAGCATCAAAAAAGGCGAAATCGACAGACGAAAGCGTACTGAGTTGTGGCTCCAGCGTTTCATTTATATTCCCGACAACAATCGTTACGTTCGGAAGGCCTAGCTGATCAAAATTCTGAAGCGCAATCGCTGCTGTTTCTGGGCACCCTTCAAAAGTTAAAACCCGGCCATCGAAGGGTTGGGAGGCTTTAGCCAGATAAGCCGTCGTTATGCCAAGCGAAGTGCCTAAATCGATAACAGTTTTGGCCTGAAATCGCTGAACGAGCCGGAACAGAAGCCGACCAAATCGGGCAGGCTTTTGTGAGTTTCGGGCAATATCACCAATACTACGTTGCCGGGATGAATTTATTTTAGACCCTGCCCCAAAATCAGTTACCGTAATCAACTGGCGGTTTTTGCGAAGTTCTTTACGAAGTCGTTGAATAGGGGCAAACACCGGATTGGGGCTGCCATTCGCCTGGATAACCTTAGTGTATAGCGAAAAAAGAAAAGGAGAATGAAGCGAATGTTCGTCGCGGGCACGACTTAAATACCGAAAATAGGCGAGAAGCAAAACAGATGCTGGTTAATGAACAGTGTATAATGAATGTCGATCATTTACCATTATACATTCGGACCGGCCCATGCGGTTCGTTATTAATTTAATTTATAGGGCACAATCATCGTAAACTCCGGAATCGTTACGCGCAATTGTTTTCCGTCGATGATGCGCTCAATAAGGTACGTACCTGCCATTTTGCCGATACTCGACCGAAGGTTACAGCCTGATACATATTCATGTACTTCGCCCGGTTCCAATACGGGTTGCAGACCCACAACGCCCTCACCCTCGACTTCACGAACCGTGCCGTTTGAATCAAAAATTAACCAGTGACGTCTAAGCAACTGAATGGTATAGTCGCTGGCGTTTTCGATTGTGATCCGGTAAGTAAATACGTAGTGTGCCTGAAGTGGACTCGAGTAATCGGATTGATACTCTGTCTTTACGCTAACCTTCACGCCTTCTGTGACTGACGAAACCATAAATTTAGTGTCGTTTGCAACCTTAGAACGAAAATTAAGTTGATTAGTTTTGTTACGCAAGTGCCATTCTCAAAAAATTTTTAGAGGCATGGATTGCATTGGTAGGCCTATAATGCTGAATCACCCTTATCAGTTCCTTATTCATGAATGTATCCATCGCCGAATCGTGGAAAACTCGTCTGCAAGCCGAGTTTAGTCAACTATATTTTACGGAATTAGCTGATTTTCTACGACATGAATACAGTACCCAGCGTGTTTATCCGCCTGGTCGGTTAATATTCAATGCGTTTAATACGTGTAGTTTCGAAGACACACGCGTCGTGATTCTTGGTCAGGACCCTTACCACGGCGAAGGTCAGGCGAATGGATTGGCGTTTTCGGTGGCTGATGGGATTACAAAGCCGCCTTCGCTGGTTAATATCTTTAAAGAAATTCAGGACGACCTGGGAAAGCCCGTTCCCAAGTCAGGCAACCTCGAACGCTGGGCCCGGCAGGGTGTAATGCTGTTGAACGCTACGTTGACTGTTCGGGCGGGGCAGGCCGGTTCGCATCAGGGTAAAGGCTGGGAGACATTCACGGATGCCGTGGTCAAGTTAATTTCTGACGAAAAGAAAAACGTTGTTTTTATGCTTTGGGGCGCTTATGCGCAGAAGAAAGGGGCCATCATTGATGGGAAAAAGCATCTGGTTCTAAAATCAAAGCATCCTTCGCCAATGGCTGCCCAATGGGGTGGGTGGTTTGGTAATAAACATTTTAGCCAGGCCAATGCCTACCTGGAAAGTAAAGGATTACCGCCAATCGACTGGTAGCGCCAACCCGAAGGTTTATTCAGTTTCTGTAGTCTTTCTGTAGACCGGTATAGATCCAGTTAGCTAAAGCTTGTCGGTTGTCAGCCAGTAAAAAACGGCGCTGATCCTTTTCGTTACGGATGTTGCCCAGTTCAATAAAAACAGTCGGTGCCTGACTGTTTCTAACTACGTATAGACTGCTCCGATCCGATACAGTTCCAGAGTAGGCACGTGTTGGCTGACTACGTTTGTAGCCTGACTGAAAGCTTTTATGAATGTGTTTGGCCAATCGCTGCCCCACTTTACTACGCTCGTGATGGTAGAAAAATACGTCGATTGTCTGTCCTGCGCTCCGGCTATCAACATGAATAGTAACCATCCGCTGATACGCTCCCTTGTGTTTTCTATAGAGTTTATTGACTGCATCTGTGCACTGCCGTAAGCGCTGTGTGTGGTTAAGAGGAATACGTTGATTGGGGTAAGCCACTTCATCGTGGTCGACTTTGAGAATTTTATCGTCCCGAATGCCATCGTTCGGGTCACGAACAATCATATAAACCGTTGCGCCGTGTTCTTTTAGCGCACGTGCTAAGCGGATCGTTACGTCATACGCATACTCATCTTCGGCTAGAGGGTGTTTCCCATAGTGGCCTATAGCGCCCGGATCGGGTCCGCCATGCCCTGAAGCCAGGTAATAAACCGTTCCTCTTAACTGATGATCCTTAACCGCCACACGCGCGTTTCCGAATCCGAGAAGTGACATAGAAGATATGGCGCTCGCTCTTTTTTCAGATTTCGTGGTGTTCGTGGCTGCCACTTTACCGGTAGCCAGATGTATCTTCGAAGGAAGGGTGCGCTTGTTGACGTTTACGACTATCCGTTTTTTAGCGTGATTAATTCGGGTATTATTTTTCTTGTCTTTGGCCAAAGTCAGTTGGTATGAGCCCTGTATAAAAAACAAAGTCAGGATTATTACCAGGAAGGCTTTGGTACGTTCAGTAAATGTATGGGGCGACTTTGGCAGGGGATTCATAAGTAAAAAAGGAAATCTGACTTAAAACGGATAGATTGATCATAAATTACGTTTAAGGACAAAACCCCAAATTTGCGGCAACAGGTGTGCCCAAATTTGGGGTTTTACAGCTTATATACTCTGGTTTTACCTTAATCAATCGTACGGAACAGGCGATTCCAGCGGATTTTGTTCCAGACGTTTGCCGGATTAGGATCAAGCGACATCCATACAAACACGGCTTTGCCAACAATGTGATCTTCGGGAACGAAGCCCCAGAAACGTGAGTCGAGAGAGTTGTCGCGATTGTCGCCCATCATGAAATAATAATCCTGCTTGAAAGTGTACGACGTAATGCGCTGCCCTCCGATTTTAATTTCGTTAGGCGATACGTTTACATTCTCATTACCTTCATAGAGTTCTACGACAGGGCCATAGACTGCAATAGTTTGCGGATTAATTTGGATGGTAACGCCTTTTTTAGGAACGGTTATCGGTCCAAAATTGTCGTGATTCCACTTGAAGGTTGGGGCTCCATACACTCTTGGATCGGCTTCGCCTGGTTTTTCGCTCATCGGCTCGACGCTTTTCACCCAATCGAACCCTTTAAATTTGGCGATTACGTCCTCCGTTGTATTAACCATATACCCAACCATTGCCGAAGCTTTGGTCGAGTCGTTGTACTGTTCCAGCGGTTTCCAGTTTTCGGTGGGCTGGCTCGGATCACGGTAATCATTGACGATGTCATACTTACGGAAGAAATTCTCGTCTAACACCTCCGTCGTCTTGACAAAATACTTTTGCTCCGAGCGAGGAGGCTTCTGAAAGGGTTTCCCGTTGACAATGACCTCACGTTGCCGAACTTCCAGTACGTCGCCCGGTATACCAATGCATCGCTTAATGTAATTGGTTTTCAAGTCGACCGGGTAGTCAATGTTATCGTTGAGGTATTTAGGTGGTACGTTAAACACAACAACATCGCCGTTTTTCACGTGAGTAAACCCCGGTAGCCGATACGAAGGCAGTTGAATCGCAGTGCTATACGAAGGAATATTAGTTCCCCAGATTTTTTGGTGTGTTAGCGGCACCTGAAGTGGGGTTCGGGGAGTGCGGGTACCGTAATGTAGCTTGCTCACGAACAGAAAGTCGCCAACCATCAGACTGTTTTCCATAGAAGGCGTCGGAATTGTGAACGCTTCCATAAATAGCCATCGAATGAGCGTAGCGGCTACAACCGCGAACAAAACAGAATCGAACCACTCGCGAACGGCCGATTTTTTAGCTTTAGCCGGTTGCGTTTCGGCTCTGGTTTTTACTTCAGACACGAGGATAAATGATGATTTATAGATGATAAATGATGAATGTCGTTTGGATTGTTAAGGTTGGGCAATGAAAATGAGTAACGAAATTACGAAGATGAATTGGTTTTATAGAATCATTCACCCTTCATAATTCAGGATTGGCCTAATAAGTCGTCCATTCCAAACACGCCCTCGCGCCCTACAAGCCACTCCGCAGCCACTACTGCGCCCAGCGCAAACCCCTGCCGACTGTGCGCTACATGTGTAATCTCAATCCGGTCAACGTCAGAATCATAACGTACTGTATGCGTACCGGGTACAGTTCCTTCACGTAACGACTCGATGGCAATACCATCATCACTCATATTGACAGGATCATTCGCGGCTTCACTGCTTACCCAGCGCCGTTTGTTGGGCAAATGTTCCATTACACCTTCAGCCAGCGTAATGGCGGTGCCACTGGGCGCATCTTTCTTTTCGGTATGATGAATTTCTGTCATCGAAACCTGATAAGAGGGATAGTTTCGCATAAATTGGGCCAGCACTTTATTTAACCGAAAAAATAGATTCACACCAATGCTGTAGTTCGATGCGTAGAAAAACGCGCCTTTACGATCACGGCATAATGTTTCGATGTCCGTACGATGGCTTAACCAGCCTGTTGTTCCGCATACCACTGGCCAGCCACGGTCCAGACAATACGTAAGATTTTCGACAGCCGACTCTGGTGAGCTAAACTCAATAACGACGTCCACGTCATCAGGCTCAAGATTGGCTAAATCGGCCTGGTTATCAGCGTCGATACGTCCCGCAATTTGATGGCTCCGTTCTAAAGCAATTTTTTCAATGGTTTTGCCCATTTTGCCGTAGCCAAGAAGAAGAATGTTCATAGCGAAAGGAAGAAAAGGGAGGAAAAAGTGTAGAAAGGAAATGATCCTATTTTACGCCTTTGTTTTGCCTCCTCGAAAAATTATTTAAACGTAAAAGCTATCCGAACTCCTGGTATAATACCCGGGCCAGGCATTGGGAGTAAATTCGGATGAACTTTCATCGATATATCATCCGTTAAATCGAATGTTTTCATATGGGCTGCTACGTTAGCTTCAACGGCGTTTAATGCCCAGCCTGCTGCCGTTAAAATAATCGTTAAGTCGCGCCATTGGTGATACTGGTTACTAGCCTGCTGTAACTGGGTTACACTTAGCTTTCTACCGTCAACATAAGCTACCTTAACCCGATAGATAGGATCGACCTCGGGCTGATTATATGCTTCTCTATAACCCGCTTCGAATTTCTGATAATTGCGCTGGTTTAGCTGAAAAGCAAAAACAGCCCCGGCCAAGCCTCCGTAGATGAAAGGTAATTTCCAGTATTGCCGATTGTAAATCTGACCAAGTCCCGGCACTATCAATGACCGGATGGTGGCCTTTTTTGGAACGATCTTATGAATTTTAGTTTCCTGTTTCGACGATACACTAACGGTGTCGGGCTTATCCAGTAAGGTCGAGTCGTCGGGGATCAGTACGGAATTACCAACTCTGATTCCATTACGTTGCACCGAAGCGGGAATAGTGTCCGCGGCTGAACGTCCCAGCTTTGTTGAGTCGATGGCGGCCGGGGTGGGAGCGGGTACAATGGCTGGTTTCTGAGCAAACAGCGGTAAGCCTGGTAAGATAAGTAGTAGGATAAATACTGCTAAAGGGGCTTTCATGCACAGACAACGTCCGTAGCCTCCGTGTTTTGTCCTTTTACTCAACCTTTTAAGGTAATTTAACACGATTACGCCTGCGAGTTGAGAACCTCCAGAATTTTGGTCAATTCTTCCTGTGATGTAAACGGAATTTTGATTTCGCCTTTATGTTTCTCGTCAGCCTTGATTGATACACGGGTACCGAAAAGAGACGATAACTTGAATTGAAGACTGCGTATTTCCTGCTTGGGTAACGTAACACGACGGGTCGAAGCCGATTCCTGCGTTGCGTCGGAAAGGTTCCGAACCGCTTCTTCAACTTTCCGTACAGACCATTCTTCGTTAACGACTTTCGTAAACAGCCGAATCTGAGTGTCGGGGTTTTCAATGTTAATAATTGCCCGGGCGTGCCCCATTGAAATCTTATTGTCCCGTAAAGAAGCCTGAATTACGGGAGGCAGTTTTAGCAAGCGAATGTAGTTGTTAACCGTAGTGCGGTTTTTTCCAACACGTTCTCCTAGTTCTTCCTGCTTTAAGCTACATTCAGTAATAAGGCGCTGGTAGCTCAGGGCGATTTCTATTGCATTGAGGTTTTCACGCTGAATGTTCTCAATCAGAGCCATTTCCAGCATTTGCTGATCGTTGGCAGTTCGAACATAAGCCGGAACATTGGCGAGACCGGCGATTTTTGACGCCTGCAAACGACGTTCACCCGCAATGAGCTGGTAGCGGTCTTTACCCAGTTGACGAACCGTAATGGGTTGAATAATACCCTGGGTACGGATTGAGTCAGCTAATTCCTGAAGAGCTTCTTCATCAAAGCGGGTCCGGGGTTGAAAGGGGTTGGCTTCGATCAACGACACGCCGATCTCGGTCATTGTGCTGATCGATTCGAATGGTGATGGCTTCGACTGCCGATTGACTGATTCGCTATCGTGCAGCAAGGCGCCCAAGCCACGGCCCAACCCAATCATTTTCTTATTTGGCGCTTTGGTGTTTGCGTTATCCATGTGTAAAGATGTATGATACAGGATGTAGGGAATATGATAGAAAAATGCCAGGACGCATTTTTCTATCATATTCCCTACATCATACATATTTTAAACTTCATGTGGCATCATGCCATTCTTAATTAGAATCTCGCGGGCCAGATTCAGATAACTGACGGCTCCCTTGCTGTCAGCGTCCTGCGCCAAAGCGGGAATGCCAAAACTCGGAGATTCGCTCAGACGGATGTTGCGTGGAATGATCGTGTTAAAAACCATCTGCTGGAAATGGCTTGTTACCTCACCAACCACCTGATTCGATAGCCGAACCCGTAGATCATACATTGTCAGCAAAATACCTTCGATAGACAGATGCGTATTAAGCCGGGATTGAATGATTTTGATCGTGTTCAGCAGC
>NZ_JBMDWV010000092.1:0-3634 GCF_048594605.1 Spirosoma sp. | reverse complement strand
GCTTTAGCGGGTTATCCACAAAAACAGCCTCTACTACGTAGTAGAGGCTTTTTTTGTGGATAACCCGCTAAATTACGGTTTGTAAAAAGGATTCCTTAAAAGCTTCATAATCAGAAGAAATACGAATACTATGTTTAACTCGACTCGATAATACTGCTAAACGTTCTGGAACATCCACAGAAATCTCTAGTACGTCATCTACAAGAGGTTTAAATTTTGAAGGATGTGCAGTTGCAAGGGCTATACCCGTAACATCTTTATCGAAAGCCTTAAGATAAGCTTGTAAACCCATGATACCGATTGCTGTGTGTGGACAGGCTATATAGTTATAAAGCTCGTAAATTCGCTTCATACCGGCTCGTGTTGCATCGTCATCATAAAAAAAGCCAGAAACGTTTGCCTTTAGTGCGTTGAAATCGTCACCGTATAGATGCTTCAACCGGACAAAATTGCTTGGGTTTCCAACATCCATAGCATTTGAAATAGTAGCAATTGACTCACTGGGTGAATAAACGGACGTTTCCAGATAGGAGGGAACTATATGATTTAAATTGGTAGCAGCTACAAAATGCTCAACAGGCAAACCCAGCTGCTGAACCATGACACCAGCGCTGAGATTGCCAAAATTACCACTAGGTGTAGAAAAGACTACAGGCTTTCCTAAATGCTTAACCTGTCCATAAGCGCGGACGTAGTAAAATCCTTGAGGTATAAGTCGGAAAACATTAATTGAATTGGCCGAAGAAAGAGACAATTGATTATTCAATTCTTCATCAACAAATGCCTGTTTTACTAAAGCCTGGCAATCATCAAACGACCCATCAACTTCAAAAGCCTGAACATTTCCGCCGAGTGTAGTTAATTGTTTCTCTTGTAAATCACTAACTCGACCGGTCGGGTACAAAATTGAGACTCTTACACCTGGTACGTTATGAAAGCCCATGGCCACAGCGCCACCAGTATCTCCAGAAGTAGCTACCAATATATTGACTTCCTTATCACTACGTCTGGAATAATAGGACATCAGAGCGGCCATGTAGCGAGCGCCAACGTCTTTAAAAGCTAGCGACGGACCATGGAATAGCTCCAATACGTTCGTTTTGCCTGGTACCAGCTCAACAACAGGTGTATCGAATGGAAAAGCCTGATGCACCAGCTCCTCAAGATCGGCTTGACTTATCTCATCGCCAAAAAGTACTTTACTAATAGCAAATCCTATATCTGCCAATGACTGATTGGCAATCGCTGAAAAAAAGTCTTTGCCTTGATGAGGCAACGGAGTAGGCATATATAGGCCTCTGTCGGCAGGCATGCTGTGAAAAAGAGCCTCTTCAATAGTAACAGTCTTCGCTGGATTGTTCGTACTATAAAAACGCATATAGAAACATCTGGATAAGAGTGCAAAGTTCGGTAAATCAACGCAATCCAGATGAGTCCAAGCGGTAAATGTGGAAAACTAATATGATTGGTGGATAAATAAGTCAATGTGTAAATTTGTGTGAGTAAACACTTCATTACATACAGAGTAATGATTAAGAACAAACTCTGTAAAACTATTTCAACATGACTTTCGGAATCTTCAACGTACCAATGCCGACCAACGAGCCGGTGAAAGAATACAAACTTGGGTCAGACGAGCGTGAAGCTCTCAAGCAAGCTTTACAGAGTTTTCGATCTCAGGAAACTGATGTACCAATGTATATAGGTGGCAAAGAAGTAAGAACCGATCGGAAGATTCGAATTGCCCCCCCACATGATCATCGTCATACGCTAGGTTTCTTTCATGAAGGTGATAAAAAGCATGTAGAGGAAGCCATAGAAGCAGCGTTAACTGCTAAACACACTTGGGCAAATTTGCCATGGGAACATCGGGCTAGCATATTTCTAAAAGCTGCAGAGCTTATTGGAGGGCCATATCGAGCACGTATTAATGCCGCAACAATGCTCGGCCAATCAAAAAACGCTTATCAGGCTGAAATTGATTCAGCTTGTGAATTGATAGATTTTCTGCGTTTCAATACGTACTATGCGGATGAAATATATAGGCAACAACCAAACTCATCGCCGGGTATTTGGAATCGGCTAGAATATCGTCCATTAGAAGGATTTATCTTTGCATTAACTCCGTTCAACTTTACGGCCATAGCTGGGAACTTACCCACATCTGCCGCACTAATGGGAAACACGGTGGTTTGGAAACCTGCCTATTCACAAGTTCTTTCGGCAAAAGTGATCATGGAAGTGCTGAAAGAAGCCGGTTTACCAGATGGAGTGATTAATCTAGTCTATGTAGATGGCCCGGTAGCCGGGGAAGTAATATTTAACCATCGGGATTTTGCTGGAATTCATTTCACGGGCAGTACAGGTGTTTTCCAGCAAATTTGGGCAACAATCGGCTCAAATATCCACAAATACAAAAGTTATCCACGTATTGTTGGAGAAACAGGCGGGAAAGATTTCGTGCTAGTGCATGAATCAGCAGACATTGATGAAGTGGTTACAGGGTTAATTCGTGGAGCTTTTGAGTATCAGGGTCAAAAATGTTCAGCTGCATCAAGAGCATACATTCCAACTACACTCTGGCAGAGAATTAAGGCAAAAATGAAGGAACAGCTGGAAGAAATAAAAATAGGGTCAGCAGAAGATTTTTCAAATTTCATTAATGCTGTAATTGATGAGCGTGCATTTAAAAAAATTACTGGTTACATTAATGATGCGAAAAGTAGCAGTCAAGTCAAAGATATTATAGGCGGGAATTATGATGATACAAAAGGTTATTTTATAGAACCCACTATTCTTGAAGTAAGTGATCCAACTTACCAAACCATGTGTGAAGAAATATTTGGGCCTGTTCTATCTATATATGTGTACGAGCCTGTTGACTTTGAAAATATTGTTCAAACGATTGACACTACGTCGCCTTATGCATTAACCGGCTCTGTTTTTGCCAAGGATCGATACGTAATTGAAAAAGTTACAAAAGAGCTACAAAATGCTGCGGGTAACTTTTATATCAATGACAAACCCACTGGAGCAGTAGTCGGCCAGCAACCGTTTGGAGGTGCCCGTGCCTCGGGTACAAACGATAAAGCTGGATCATCTCTAAACTTATATCGTTGGGTATCAGCTAGAACTATTAAGGAAACCCTTCTACCACCCAAGTACTACAAATATCCGTTTCTACAGATAGAAAAAAATTTAGAATAACGGTTGTAAATGAAAAAAGAAGAAAGTAATTTTGCACTCCCAAATCAGAGAAGTAGAATGATTAAATTTGTTAATCGTTTCTTTTTCAACATATTAAACGGGGGAGAATAAAGAAAAAGTGAAAAAATATTTTTCGATTTTTTCTTGACTTAACAGAATAATTACTGTAATTTTGCACTCCCAAATACGAATAAGGCCAACAACGGTTGGTCACCATCTCGAAAGAGAGAAAGTTCTTTGACATATTGACATTAACAGATTAACGCCAATTAAGGCTAAAAACACAGTCACTTTGAGTAGTGGCAAACAATATTTACGATGGAGAGTTTGATCCTGGCTCAGGATGAACGCTAGCGGCAGGCCTAATACATGCAAGTCGAACGGTCCTTTCGGGGATAGTGGCAAACGGGTGCGTAACGCGTAAGCA
>NZ_JBMDWV010000091.1:0-2995 GCF_048594605.1 Spirosoma sp. | reverse complement strand
GTCGGTGCAGGCGCTTCTTCGGTTTGGCTCGTCAAATCGCTGGCTTTTGACGCAATACGGTACACTTTGTCTTTTTCGTCGTACTGCATAACACCAGTCGCCGTAAACAAATCGTCATCTTTCGGGTCTTCCTTCGGCGAGAGGAACGTAGGATAAAGGCCTGCGTTACCCAGCCGGAAATGAATACCGGCCACCAGCGGTTGTCCACCCTCATTTTTCAGATTTTTGTCTACCTTAATCTCCAGTCGTTCCGCCACTTTCTCCTTGAACGGAATCCATCCGCCCACCAGATCCTGGCGTTTTTTTAGCGCCGGTTTGATAAACCCATCCATTGCCAGATCAGGCTGAGGAGCCTGCATTAGAATGGCGCCTTTGTAAAGCATTTTCGGGGCTAATTGCAGATTATCGTCTTCGTCCACTTCGGCGCGGGCAACCGTGAAATACGTAGTAGCTGGCTGAGCACCGTTTTTCCGACCTTTCGCGGGCTTTTTCGTATCGGCGGTTAACGTACTGGAAGCGACAACCGGAGCCTCTTTCAACTCAAAACTCCCCATTTTAATACTGGCCGTATCACCTTTTGCCGTGGCAAACTGATACGTAGCGTCGCCAGTAAATTTGGTGCGGGATAAAATTTGAATATTTCCGTTCTTCAGCCGGTGGAACAAACTGATGGTATCTAACTCCAGTTTCGCGTTTTTCAGCGCCAGCATCTCACCATTCCGTTTGATGCTCACAGCGCCTTTGTCGGGATAAATCCGCGCATCGGCCGACGTTACGTAAGGAACGCCCGTAATGTTGAGCGTCATTTTCTCGACGTCATACACAGCGCCCGACCCGTTAAAGGTTAGCCCCTCTTGTTCTTCGGCTGTAGCCGTAAACGTAGAGGTTTTTACATCGCCTTTCATCACGATATTTTTGGCAAGAATATTCCACTGGGCTTTGCTGATGCTGGTTTTATAGGCCGCCGACGGAAATTCCAGACTCGATTGCAGGGTATCATCTATCACGCTCTGATTCCGGTTAATCGACAGGTTGACCACTGATTTTACCTGATTGAAATCAACGTCGATAGCCGTGCCGAGTAACATCGGTTTAGCCACGGCCGCCGTTCCATTTACGACCTTATCCGACAGTACTTTGAACTGCGCATTACTTGCCAGAAATCCTTCTTTATTGAATTTAATGCTGTTGGAAACCAGTTCCGAATCTTTCCGACGTAGCGTACCACGCCCAAACAATCCCGACGAACGTAGCACCAGATCGCCGTCGAGGTTGGTGGTAGCGCCGTAGAAAACAAAGTTTTTCTTCTGGGTGATAATGGCCATGCTATCGGCTTTGGGCCACCATTTCAACTGATAATTATTGAGCTGTACATGCGGAAAGTAAGCTTTGCCGCTTAGCCCTTCCTTAATCTCGCCTTTATCGCCTGATGCTGTCAATGAATCAGTCATGAACAGCATATTCTTGGCGTTCAGGCTGGCCGTCAGGTGATTCAATACGCCATCCGCATGCAAACCGTTTTTGTCCATCGTCAGGTCACCTACGAATTTGATAGTCGATGAGCCTCCCCCTTTCTTATCGCTGTAAACCGGATAGCCCGTAGCAGGAGCCTTGTGTTCGAACCCGAGCGTATTGTCGGGCATGGTTTTAAGCGTCGCTTTGAACGGCGGAAAGATACCATCGGAGTGGAACGTACCGACAAACGCAATATCGCCCTTACCCAGACTGTCATTATCGATGGCCGGAATCTTGAAATATACCTTCTGGTTATAGATTTTATCGCCCCGGTTCGGCTGATTAAAATAAACGGTCATTCCTTCCGGCATGACCAGGCGCTGTGTCGATTTTTTTCCGGCGATACGTCCCGATTTATTATCCGAACTGCTAAGGTAAACCATACCCGGATTCTCGTACTTGATGTCGCCCCCCATTTCCGAGTCTTTTCCCTGAGCAGCCAACTTCTGCGACGAGAATGTAATCGAATCGATTTTATTAAGACCTACGGCAAACTTGTCGTAATCAAACTTAAGATCTCGGCCTGCGTATCGTAACGTACCGGCCTTGAGCTGACCATTCAGCGTAAAAGCGCGCCCTTTACCGATACGTAGCGTTTTGTCGGACGGATAGCCGACTATTTTTAGCGAATCCGAGAGCGTAAATTCATCAACGCCCCGAATCGTCAGCATTTTATCTTCCAGGTTAATCGTCGCATTTTTGATGCTGTCCGTAGATGGGAATATGGATTTCACCTGAAAGTTGTCATAGTCACGTTTTTGCGCGTAAGCCAATATGTAGAGCACCCCCTTACGGCTCAACCGCATTACGTTCGTTACCGGGTCGCGATCCAGATATCCCTCAATGACCATGCGGTTCAATGCGCCCCGTAACGATCTCGGATTAACCCGGTTTCCTTTTGCAAAATCGACAATATCCTCATCCAGAAAGGTCTGTTGCTTTTTCGTTGCTACGTAATTCGAGACAATCTGCAACGGATGAAACCCATAGTCGACCGATAGATCGGAATAGCGCTGCGGCTGAAAATAATCGAACGACTCAAACCGAACGGGTACTTCCTGTTTAGCCCCAACCTGATAGAAATCGACTTTTCGGCGTGGCAAATCCCATCGGGTTATCTCCGGTAAAATGTAAAATTTGTGATACGAATCGGCATAAGGAACGCGGGCATAATCAGTACGTTGTTCACGGTCGAGCCAGGCGATGCGCTGGTTTTTATCGTAGCGAAATTTAACAGACGGGTGGGTAACTGAATCTGTATCAACGTACCCAACAAAAGCGGCTGAATTGGCCGAAATAAATGCTTTGGCTTTGGTAGCCCCTCCCCCATTGAAACCACTATCGGCTATGGTTGTAGAATCATTCAGCGACGTAGTGAAATCAAATCGGCGGCTGCTGGCTTTAAAAGCGGGTTTTCCATTGTATCTGACGATTAACTGCGACGGGTGCCCGCTGGCCGATGCGCCCACCATCTGAACAC
>NZ_JBMDWV010000090.1:0-9345 GCF_048594605.1 Spirosoma sp. | reverse complement strand
TGCCTTTACTAAAGAAACCGTTGGTGAAGGCGATCAGCAGATAGATCGGACGTATCTAAAATTGCATCCGGCACTGGCGCCGGTGAAAGCAGCCGTGTTTCCACTGGTCCGGAAAGATGGTCTGCCCGAAAAAGCGGAAGCCATTGTAAAGAGTCTGCGTTCAGAGTTTCGCGTGATTATGGAAGAGCGCGACGCTATCGGCAAACGCTACACGCGTCAGGATCTGATCGGTACGCCGTTCTGTATTGCCGTTGATTATCAGTCGCTGGAAGACGATACCGTGACGATACGTTACCGCGATACGACCGAGCAGGTTCGGGTTCCAATCAGCGAGCTGAAAGCACGTATCGGTCATGAGGTTTCGATGGAACGGATTTTAGAGCAGTTATAAGGCTACGTAGTGTGAGAAGAAAAAGACCCGAAGAGCGCGCGGCGGGTGGTTTTGGTGTATCACTACGTAGTAATTTTTTACGCTTCACCAACCAGCATCAGCGCACCGACTGTTACGTTCGACGTTTCGTCGATGAGAATGGCTCCGCCCGTAGCGCGGTTTTTCTGGTACGGATCGAAACTGATAGGCTGTGCCGTACGTAGCACAACTTTGGCCAGATCGTTCAGTTTCAGGCTCTCAACACCTTCCGTCTCTTCGTACGTATTAACATTCAGTTGGTACGCGATTTCGCGAACTGAACAGCGCGTCCGGAACGTACCGACTTGCAATACGTATTTGTTCCCAGCTTTAAATTCTTTCGTATCCATCCAGCAAAGCATCGCTTCAACCGTCTGGCTGCTAATAGGCTGACTGTTCGAGCGGACAATCAAATCGCCACGGCTTATATCTACATCGGTCGCTAAGTGCAGCACAACCGACATGGGCGTAGCGGCTTCGTTGAGGTGCTGCTCGGCTATTTCAATCGCATCGATGGTCGATGTTTCGCCCGAAGGAAGGACTGTGATCGCATCGCCCTTACGGAATATACCGCTCGTGATTTTACCGGCATATCCCCGATAGTCGTGCAAATCAGCCGTTTGTGGCCGGATAACGTATTGAACCGGAAAACGTGCCGGGTGATGGTCTTCGGTAACGCCGTTTACGTCATCATCGATGGTTACAGTCTCCAGATGTTCCAGCAGGGTAGGGCCATCGTACCAGGTCATGGTCGTTGATTTATCCACTACGTTGTCGCCATTGAGCGCACTAATCGGAATGTAGGTAACCTGATGTACGTTCAGTTTTTTAGCCAGTTCGGCGTAGTGAATACAGATATTGGAAAACACATCCTGCGAGTGATCCACCAGATCCATCTTGTTGACAGCCACTACAATGTGCGGAATGCCCAGCAGCGACGCAATCAGCGAGTGCCGACGCGTTTGCTCAACCACACCCTGCCGCGCATCAATGAGCACAATCGCTAACTGACAGTTCGATGCCCCCGTCACCATGTTGCGGGTGTATTGAATATGCCCCGGTGCATCGACAATAATAAACTTGCGGTTTGGCGTCTGAAAATACCGATAGGCTACGTCGATGGTAATGCCCTGTTCGCGTTCGGAACGGAGTCCGTCGGTCAGCAGCGCGAGGTCAATTTCACCATCGTCGCGGCTTTTGCTGGCCCGCTCGATGGCTTCAAGCTGATCAGCCAGAATGGATTTGGAGTCGTAAAGAAGCCGCCCGATCAGCGTGCTTTTGCCGTCGTCAACCGATCCGGCGGTAATAAATCGTAAAAGATCCATCTACTCAATTTTGAATGAGCGAATGAGTGAATGAGTGAATAATAGAACGGCCTGTTAGCTGGCGCAAAACCATTCTATCATTCTATCATTCACTCATTCAAAATTAAAAATATCCGCCTTTCTTGCGGTCTTCCATAGCGGCTTCAGAGAGCTGATCGTCCATGCGGGTTTCGCCCCGTTCGGAGATGCGCGTCGCCTGAATTTCGTCAATAACCGCGTCTAACGTATCGGCCTGCGATTCGGAAGCGGCTGTGCAGGAAATATCGCCAACGGTACGAAACCGAACCCGGCGCGTAACAATCTGATCATCGGCCTCAGGCTTGATCACCCCACCGGCCGTAGCCATTAGCTTTCCGTCGCGAATAAGCAACTCACGCTCGTGTGCGAAATAAATGCTGGGCAGCTCGATTTTCTCACGACGAATATAGTTCCAGACATCTAGCTCGGTCCAGTTCGAGATCGGAAACACGCGCACGTTTTCGCCTTTATGAATCCGGCCATTGTACAGGTTCCAGAGTTCAGGGCGCTGACGTTTGGGGTCCCACGAGCCGAACTCGTCACGTACTGAAAAGACCCGCTCTTTGGCACGCGCTTTCTCTTCATCCCGACGGGCGCCACCAATGCAGGCATCAAACTCAAACTCTTCAATAGCATCGAGCAGCGTAAAGGTTTGCAGGCCGTTACGTGTGGCGTTACGCCCGGTTGGCTCTTTCAGTTTCTTCTCACGAATAGTATCTTCTACGTAGCGAACGATGAGTTTTTCACCGATACGTTCGGCCAGATTATCGCGGTAATCAAGCGCTTCCTGAAAATTGTGTCCCGTATCGACGTGCAGTAGCGGGAATGGAAATTTGCCCGGCCGAAAGGCCTTCAGCGCCAGATGCACCAACGTAATGGAATCCTTGCCGCCCGAAAAGAGCAGGGCTGGACGCTCAAATTGCCCGGCCACTTCCCGCATGATGTGGATGGCTTCGGATTCGAGCTGATCTAAATAATCGAGTTTCATTTTTTAACGAGTGAACCGGGGCGCCGGATCGGAGCGACTAAGCGAAAGAATGTTTAGAAATATCCACTCGTTCGCTCATTCGCACTTTAAGGTTTAAAAGCTTCTTCGTGCGTATGCAGGCCGCATTCTTTCTTGGAGTTGTCTTCCCACCACCAGCGGCCCGCGCGGAAATCTTCACCTTCCTGAATGGCCCGGGTGCAGGGCTGACAACCGATGCTGACAAACCCCCGGTCGTGGAGTGGGTTGTATGGTACGTGGTTGTCTTTCACGTATTGTTTTACCTGCTCAAAGGTCCAGTCCATCAAGGGGTGAAATTTGAACAGCTTGTGCGACTCGTCCCATTCCAGTTGCGTCATGCCTTGCCGGTTGGCCGATTGTTCGGCCCGGATGCCGGTAATCCAGACTTTATTTCCTTTTAATGCCCGATTCAGCGGTTCCACTTTGCGTATGCCGCAGCACTCTTTCCGATTTTCCACCGAATCGTACATGCTGTACGGACCTTTATCGGTCATCAGGCGTTCTTCGGCGGCCCGCTCTGGAAAATAAGCTTCTATCTTCGTAGCGTAGCGATCGTTGGTTTTTTTCCAGACCGAATACGTTTCCGAAAACATTCGGCCTGTATCGAGCGTGAAAATCTTAATCGGGATGTCGTTCGCCAGAATCAGATCGGTAATGACCTGATCTTCATAACCCAGACTGGTCGAGAAAACCACTTCACCCGGAAATAAGTCGGCCAGTGTACGTAGCGCATCTACGTTACTCAGGCCGTGCAAATGCTCACTGAGGTTTTCGAGCGTATGTATAGTAGGTTCGGTAATCATAAGTGTTATAAGTACACTTTTTTAATAAATAGAGCAATCAGTAGCCCAATAATAAAATGGTTATAAAAAGCCATCATGCCTAGGATAGCAACTCCCCAGCCATCTAAATCATTTCGCGTTTCGTAGTTGATAAATAAAGCATATGCAAAAAACGTAGCAATGTTTACTGTTATGTATCGTCGGAAATATTTCCAGGGAGCAATCAGAATAAAACTCCATAGAAAAGCAGACGGTAAAATTATCAGCCCGGTCCAATATATAACTGTACCCATCGCTTTCGCTTTATTTTAATAGAACGGCTTTTCCCGTTTTCGCCGACTGACGGGCAGCGTCCAGAATTTCCATGACGATTACGTTATTCTCTAATGACGTTAATTCGTCGGGTTTAGTTTCTCCACGGATCAGTTTTGCGTAGTACGCAAACGGGTCAGTAGCAGGCGCATCGGAGGACGTAGCGTCAAGAGACTGTTCGTCTTTTTCGGATTTTAGCCGAACGCGCATACGTGTGCCATCCAGGGTTTTTACGTAGCCAGTCTGTCCATAAACCTCCATATCTTTCCGCCCGAACGGCCAGTTCCACGACGCCTGAATGATCGTCTGTGTTTTCGGATACGTTAGAATAACCGTCGCTTCATCATCAACCTTTGGGTAAATGTCGGGTTTTATCTGTTGCGTAACAGCCTGTACCGAAACCGGGCGTTGGTTGTGCATGAGCCAGGTCGAGAGATTCGCCCCGTAACAGCCGAAGTCGAACAGAGCGCCCGCGCCGTTCAGGACCGGATCGGTCAGCCACGCCAGAAACTGCTTGCTGACATTGATTTCTTTAGGCCCTTCGTGACCGTCGTGCACCACAATTTTCCGCAGATCGCCAATTGATTTTTCTTTGTTGGCAATGGCGTATGCTTTATGATTGCTACCGTACCAGGTTGTTTCGTAGTTGGTAAGGAGCTGAATGTTGTGCTTTTTGGCTAGTGCCGCCATTTGTTTGGCATCGGCATACGTAGTGGCCAGCGGCTTTTCGACCATCACATGAATACCGCGCGGAGCACAGGCTTCCACCGTTTTCTTATGATCGACAATTGGCCCGAAATCCGTTACGGCTTCAGGTTTGACTTTGTCGAGCATGGCGGCAATGGTCGGATAAACCAGACTCATCGGAAAGCCGTACCGTTTGGAAAGCTGTTCGGCTACGTCGCGGTTGGGTTCAACAATGCCGACAATCTCAATATCGGTTTGGTTTCCCTTTTTAAATACTTTATTCAGTATGCCGCCCACATGATCATGCACCAGACCGATAACGCCTACACGTAGCGGTTTTTGTTCTGATTGGGCCTCGGCAGTTGTCAGTTGCACAGCCAGTAACAAAAGAAAAGTAAGGATTGATCGGGGACGTATCATGTTGGACACCTAGGCTACGTTCTCCTTAATCACCTCCGCCGATTTTTCTACTGCTTTCGTAAAATCTTCGATCAAATCTTCGATGGCTTCGAGCCCAACCGAGATCCGAATCAGGCCCGGCGTAATACCCAGAGCCGCTTTCTCATCGGGCTTTAGTTTGGCGTGTGTCGTCGTATTCGGGTTGGTCACAATGGTACGCGAATCGCCAAGATTTGAGGAAAGGGTAGGAATCGTCAGAGCATCGTAAAACGCCTTTACGCGCTCAAAACTGCCTTCGAGTTCAATTGTCACAATGGCACCACCTGCGCTCATCTGCTTCTTGGCCAGATCGTATTGTGGGTGAGAGGGAAGAAATGGATACAGTACACGCGCTACGTCGGCATGGCCATCCAGCGCTTCGGCCAGCTTCAGTGCGTTGCTGCAATGGCGTTCCATACGTAGCTCCAGCGTCTCCAGACTTTTTGATAGCACCCACGCATTGAACGGTGATAGTGAGGGGCCGGTGTGCCGCGCAAAGAAACGTATCGGCTGAATCAGATCAGCCCGCCCCACGACGATGCCGCCCAATACGCGCCCTTGTCCGTCCATGTATTTCGTAGCCGAATGCACCGACAGATCAGCACCGTAATCGATAGGCGTTTGCAGGATTGGCGTCGCAAAGCAGTTATCGACGTTCAGAATAAAGTTGTATTTGGCTTTTAACCGAGCCAGCATCTCCAGATCCACCAGTTCCAGACCGGGGTTGGAGGGTGTTTCCAGATACACCATTTTGGCGGCTGGCCTTCCGGCGTTGGGCTGTATGGCGGCTTCCCACTCGGCTTCGGTAGCTGTTGCGTCGACGTAGGTATGTGTAATGCCCCACTTGCTCAGAATCTGCGTAATAATCTGATGAGCAGAACCAAATAAAGCCCGACAAGCCACAATGTGATCGCCTGATTTTAACAAAGCCGCCATACTGGCAAAAACGGCTGCCATACCCGTACCCGTCGCAATACCCTCTTCGGCATTTTCCAGCATGCAAACTTTCTCGACGAACTCCGTTACGTTCGGGTTCGAGAAACGCGAGTAGATATTACCTTCTTCAGTCTCGTCGAACAGTGCTTTTCCTTGCTCCGCACTTTCAAACGCAAAACTTGAGGTCAGATAAAGCGGGACCGAGTGTTCACGATTCTGCGATTTATCTGCTTGAATACGAATGGCTTTGGTTTGTTTTTTCATAGACTTGTTTTGGCAGAATTGACGGGCTGAACAGAATCTTTATGTACGTAACAAGTTCTGCTCGGATTGTCGACCCTGTCAGAAAAACTTAATGATTTTCCGCAAACTTACGATGATGATGACAATACCGACTAAAATCATCATGGTTTTAACGGGGAGTTTCTGCGCCAGCCGGGCTGCAATAGGGGCTGCAATCATGCCGCCCAGGATCAAGCCTATGATAACCATGCCGTAATTGTCCAGACCGGCATAAAGAGCGAAGACAACCGACGACGCAAACGATACGAAAAACTCAGCCAGATTAACCGAACCAATGGTATAGCGTGGATGCCGTCCGGCGGCAATCAGCGTTGAGTTAACAATGGGCCCCCAGCCCCCACCACCAATGGCGTCGACAAATCCGCCAAACCAGGCCAGTAGCCCAATTTGCCGGACGGGTTTTTTCTTCTGATGTTTTGCCAGTGCTTTTTTCAGAATCAGTGCTCCTAAGATGGCTGTATAAACAGATATGGCTGGAGAAAGATAATCAGCTATCACCTCCACATCCGATAAGCTGGTGATTAGATACGCTCCCAAAGCCGCGCCAATAACGCCCGGAATCAGAACAACCTTAAAAAGCCGGCTGTTGACGTTTCCGAATTTAAGGTGCATATAGCCTGATACGCCACTTGTAAATATCTCGGAGCTGTGTACACTGGCCGTTGCAAACACCGGACTAATACCTACACTGGTCAGGAACGTAGTGGCCGTTACGCCATAGGCCATGCCAAGGGCTCCATCGATCATCTGCGCTATGAATCCCGCCATGATAAAGTAAAAAATATCGGGCGTGATATTAACGGCACCGGCGATAAGTGTTAAACGATCCAGTGTGAAGTAGCTGAGTAGCAAATGCCCAACGATCATCAGGGCGAGAGCCGAAAATACGTAGATCGCAATTTCGGTGCGGGTCCGACGACGTAGCATCGGCCGGGTCAAGGTTGTCTGAATGTTCGCCGATGGAAATGCCGCTCGCAAAGCTTCTGCCTGCTCAGCGGCATTATCGCCTTTCAGGCTGATGGTCAACCCGTTAAGGTTTATGGCATGTGACTCCGACGTAAGCGTAGCACTGGCTGATTCAGGCGTAGAGGCTATCTGTTTTTGCATACAGTATAATGCCTATCGAATTAATAGATTTTTTCTTTTATGAAAAACGGCACGCCTATGTGCCGCTTGTAACTTAAAAACAGATGCTAACGCAAACGTTGCGCAAAGATACGAGTGACAGCGGGAAAGATGCAAGGTAACGTTGAAACATCTTTTGTTTAAGGTCCTTGTATACATCTGGTTGATAGAAGGTTTCCTTAACCTGCAACTGACTTCTTTATGGATCATGAATAGGCTAGAGGTGAAGGCATTGCTCAGGGCCGCGTCTCCAGAGAATGTACAGCGGATGAAAAAATAACCTCGACCAGACGTACCAGGGTTTGGTGGGTAGTCCACCTGGTGGAGGAAGATTATTGATCGCTACGTTAATATTGGCCGGAAAAATAGCGATGAGCAATAAAATCAATCCCCAGGCTACCCAGAATTGAGTTTCAGGAAAGAGTAATCCAATTTTCCGGCGAATACGACTGAGACTTTCGGACTCAATGCCCAGATAAGAAGCCAGATGCCGAACCGAAATTGTCTGAACCAGTTCGGGATTTTCCTCAACCAACTCAACGTAGTGCTATCTGGCGTTGCTAGTCAGAAACTGAATTTTGCGGCTGGTCTTTCTGAGAAATGCCTGTTCCACAATCAAGCGGCCGATACGTTCGGCGTATGCGACTGGTCGTATAAGCGTACCGAAACGCTGGCGAAGTCGGTCAAGGCTGTCCATAATGCAGTGTACATAAAAGCGCAGCCACTGAAATAAATATGGGTAATGAATCACATAACAGACCCAATTGATAAGTAACTAATATATATAATTAAGACACTTTTTCTTTAGCCCTGCATGGTTATACCATCGGGGCTTTTTTATGGCTATAGTGTATGCTTTTATTATCTCATATAACCAGAAATCGCACACCGCTAAAAATTGAAGTATTAGCCCCTAAAACAGACGCGTGAATATTTGCAATTGACATCATTAAAAGCATACATTTGTGTATAAACTCCTACAGACATGATTACAGAACCTCCTATTAGCACATCTGCGCCCCCGCCCTCTAGCGACGTGATTCTTCAAATTATTTCTGATTTAGAAGCCAAAAAGCAAACAGAAACCAGGCAAGTAGAAATCCTCGAAAGCAAGCTGGCTTCATCACGTGACAGAATAAGACAATTGACTATTACAATTGAGGCTTTAAAGAAAGAGTACAATATTGGTAACAAGTCAAATAAAACAGCAATTGCAAATGGCAACTTTCTTCCGCTACGCTATGGGAGAGCGTCAAACTCATTTAACCTATACAATAATATAGGTCCTACACAACAGCCTATTTTCGACGATGCAACCTCACCTGTAGTAGATGGATGGTCCAAACCTGTTAGCGTTTCTTGGCTTGATCTGGCAAGAGAAGCTATTAGGGGGGCAGACAATTTACTAACCCCGTCAGAAATATCTAATTATCTTAAAATGGACCACGAGGCAAAGAGGAAACACGGACAAACCCTAAGTGGAATTTTGGCATCTTACCGTGGGAGCGATCACATTGTAGGCGTTCCTGTTTATCAAAAAACGGCGGGTGGAAAGATAACTACACAGTTTTTAAACGGATTACCAGAATTTTTTCAGAACTTAGAGGCCAAGAAACTTAAACCAAATTACGAAGCAAAACTTAGAGATAAGGTAAAAGGGTTAGGCTTATTTCTGACTGAAGAAGAGGCTGAACTCTCATAAAGGAAAACCCCCAACCAAGGCATTCACCTCCTACAGATAGTGCCTTGAAAGGGGGCTTACAAATCGGCATACAGGGGTGTCCTGAGCCGACGTTACGAAACTTTTACATGCTAGTATCATGAAAAAGCTTTCAATCATTGAAACGCATTGGGGTATAACCCGTCGTGTTTCAACCCGGAAGGTTCACCGAGTTACCAAGCGAACCAACCGTGAAGGTGTTAACGTTAGACCTGTATACAGGTCGCGTCGCACCAAACGGTAACGTCGCAGATTAGCGACAGTTAAAGCCAGTTCGGGTAGCC
>NZ_JBMDWV010000009.1:0-7630 GCF_048594605.1 Spirosoma sp. | reverse complement strand
CTGCTGCCTCCCGTAGGAGTTGGGTCCGTATCTCAGTACCCATGTGGGGGCCAATCCTCTCAGAACCCCTACTGATCATCGCCTTGGTGAGCCGTTACCCCACCAACTAACTAATCAGACGCAAGCCCCTCTCCAACCCATGAATGTTTACCTTAAAAACCAGGTGATTCCTAAGGACAGTGCGGGTTTACCCCAGCTGTCGCCGGGCTATCCCCCAGTTGGAGGCAGGTTGCTTACGCGTTACGCACCCGTTTGCCACTATCCCCGAAAGGACCGTTCGACTTGCATGTATTAGGCGTGCCGCTAGCGTTCATCCTGAGCCAGGATCAAACTCTCCATCGTAAATATTATGTGTCACTACTCAAAGTGACGATGTTGTTCAACCGGTGAGTGACCTCACCAGGTCGAGTCATTTCTGTGCTGCCCGTTTGTCAAAGAACTTCTCGCCTGACCCGTTGGTCGAAGCGTGGCTGAGATCAGTTAGTTACCTCTCTCGATGTTTGGGAGGGCAAAGGTACAAGCTTTTCTCCCGTTTGTCAAGTTAAATTGAAAATATTTTTTTCACCTTGACTTTCAATCACTTACAGTTAACTCATTCTTTATCAGCGTGTTAGCTGTGGTGGTTGCCCGATTTCTTTCGATTTGGGACTGCAAAGGTAGGGGCCTGAAACGGCTTTGTCAAGGGATGGTTTGAAAATAGTTGGGGGGCTGGGCGGTCCTCAGCAGGTAAGCCCCCCACTCTCAGTTAGTTAAGACCCGAAAATATTTTATACTTTTTTTAGCAGGTGGCTCTTCTTCCCTTTCGATACCAACAAATAGCGTTCCTGAAGCCACTCAAGGTCAATTGGTGCGGCTGGATCAGCTACTTTAGTTTTATTTATGCTTACTGCATTTTGTGTAATCGCCCGACGAGCCTCGCCTTTGGACGCGTACACTTCACCACGACTGGCAACTGATAAAAGGTCTGTTATGTCTTTACTTTCGGCTAATTCTTTCGCTGAAACTTCCGTTTGAGGAACACCTTCAAATATTACATCGAATTCATCAACCTGGATAGAACGTAACGTTTCAAGTGTAGCCTTCCCAAAGAGAACTTCTGATGCTTTTACAGCAAGGTCGTAGCCTGCTTGAGAATGGACACGAATTGTTACGTCTCTAGCAATTGCTTTTTGCAGAATCCTCAAGTGTGGTGCTTCATTATGCTGGTGTTCCAGTTCTTCTATTTCTTGGCGCGACAAAAGCGTAAATACTCGAATTAGGCGTGGGCAGTCTGCGTCAGCCATATTCAACCAAAATTGATAGAATTGATATGGAGACGTCATGGATGGGTCTAGCCAGACGTTGCCTCCTGCCGATTTCCCAAATTTTGTACCATCTGATTTAGTAATCAGTGGGGTTGTTAAGGCAAAAGCTTGATACTCCTCACGCAGATCCGTCTGGCCGCCCTCTTTACGTCTGATCAACTCGGTTCCTGTTGTAATGTTGCCCCATTGATCCGACCCGCCCATTTGCAGCCGAACGCCTTTGTTTTTGTAAAGCCAATAGAAATCGTATCCCTGAAGCAACTGATAGGAGAACTCCATAAATGATAAGCCCGTTTCCAGTCGCTTTTTCACGGAATCCTTAGCCACCATATAATTAACTGTGATATGCTGACCTGCTTCCCGTAAAAACTCCAGGAATGTTATCCCTTTAAACCAATCATAATTGTTAACCATTTCGGCGGCATTGGCACCGGATTCAAAATCAAGGAAGCGCGTCAATTGTGCCCGAATTCCCTCCTGGTTCCGACGTAGCGTTTCTTCAGATAAATAATCTCGTTCGGTCGATCGGCCTGATGGGTCTCCTATCATTCCTGTGGCTCCTCCAACCAAGGCAAATGGTTTATGGCCGGCTCGCTGAAGATGCACCAGCAACATGATTGTAGCCAGATTTCCAATATGTAGTGACGCAGCTGTTGGATCGAACCCAATGTATCCTGCCGTCATTTCTTTCTGTAGCTGTTCTTCGGTACCTGGCGTCATGTCGTTCAACATGCCCCGCCAGCGGAGTTCTTCAATAAAGTTCATTTTTTAAAAGATAATAGGGGAAGAAAGTACGAAAAGGGAAGGGTAAGCTATTATTCCCTTCTTCACGCTTATTCTGTTCCTCTTTTTGCAAAATTAGTGGTTTACGGCAAAAGCAAGGAAGAGTCACCGTAACTCAGAAATCGGTAATCATTTTTCAAGGCTTCGTTATATACCTGCCTCCAGTTATTGCCAATTAAAGCGGCAATAAGTAGAATCAGCGTTGAGCCGGGCTGATGGAAGTTAGTAATGATACCTTTACACAGTTTAAAAGGATAGCCAGGTGTTATGTAAATACCGGTACGTGCTACAATCGATTCCTGTTTCGTCTTATCAAAATACTGAACTAGGGCATCTAATGAACCTTTAGCTGATGGTTGTTGATCAACTGACAGCTCATAAGCGTAATGCTGATTAAGCAGAAACGGATTAGGTTCGTTACGTAACAGTTTCACTCCCATCCAGTACAGACTTTCCAGAGCACGCATGGATGTTGTTCCAACGGGAATTATAGAATCAAGATTATTGAGCAGATTTTTTACATTTTCCCGTGTATAAACGACCTGCTCTGTATGCATATGATGCTTGCGAACATCATTCGTTTTAATGGGCTGAAAAGTACCTGCCCCAACATGAAGAGTCAGGTAATCGTGTTTAACACCCCGTTCGGCAAGTTCATTAAAGACTTTGGGGGTGAAATGTAAGCCCGCTGTAGGCGCGGCAACTGCGCCTTCCTCTTTAGAATACACAGTTTGATACGTAGTACGATCGGCTTTCGTTACGTTACGTTTTAGGTATGGAGGCAACGGAATTTCACCTGCATACTGAATAAGTTGAGCGAATGTTAACGTAGCAGGCTGCCAGTTGAGCCGTACCGTCGATTGATCATAGTCGTACCACGTAGCCGAGATCTCAATTCCGTGCGGCAACACTAAAGTAAGTGCTTCATCTCGTTTCCAGCGTTTGCGGTTGCCAATCATGCCTTGCCAGATGGCTGAACCCGTCGTTTCCATAGCCTGGCTAATTGGCAAATCATTAGGAAAAGGGTGCAGCAGAAATACTTCAATGACCGCGCCAGTCGGCTTTGTAAAATACAATCGTGCCGGAATAACTTTTGTATTGTTAAAGACAAGAAAGCTCGTTTGAGGCAGCAGATTAGCCAGACTGGAAAAGTTTTCATGACTGATCTGCCCGTTACGATAAACCAGCAATTTTGACGCATCGCGCTGAGCCAGAGGGAAACGGGCAATACGTTCGTCGGGCAAATCGTACTGGAACTGACTCAGCAACAGTTCATTTGTTTGAGTCATCATCACCAGGTTTCATAAACAAACGTATCGGTAATGAAACAAGCACACTTATCAGAATAACCGTAACTACTGGCAATAGCCATGCATAATCATAAGGTTGCATGCTACGATCGGAGCGATTCAGCAGCGATAATACAAACAAACCCAGTGCCAGGACTGTATTAATAGCAGCCGTGAGCGAATAAAACCAATTAGTAAACACTTCGTCCAGTTGTGAGCGATGTGCGGCCCATACCTCCTGGTTAGGTACCGGAATCTGAGCGGTTGGCACACGGCGAAAGAGTTTGATCATTAGGTTGTTGAGGGTATTATTGATAATAAAAATAGCCACAGCAACGTAAAAAATTGTTTCGCGATTTACCGTTTGAATAGCTTGTTTAAGATCATCGAATCGAACGGCTACCTCTTCGGGATACGAAATGTAACTGGCAAATAAGGATAATAGAAATCCGAGGATGGATAAAATACGCCAAGTTCGGACAAAAAAAGTACCTGCTTTCATAGAGTAGTTCACAGTCGTCGGTGAGCTGGTAATTAGTTTCTTTTTCTTTAGACTAATCACTACTGGCTGACGACTTTACAAATCAGGGCGCAAAGGTACGGCGCTGACGGGGAAATCCCTTAGCTTATTCAATTGTTGAAGAATTTGGTTTAGCGATTATGAAAATTTACACGAAAACGGGCGATAAAGGCCAGACAGCATTAATTGGTGGGCGCCGAGTGAGCAAAGCTGATTTACGGATTGATACCTACGGTACCGTAGATGAGTTAAACGCCTGGATTGGTTTACTACGTGACCAGCCCGGTGCAATTCAGCAGAAAGACTTGTTGATAGAAATTCAGGATCGGTTATTTACGATTGGTACTGAGCTGGCAACTGATCCTGAAAAGGAAATAAAACGAGCCTTGCCCGCCATTGTACCTGAAGATGTTACGAGACTGGAACAAACAATAGACGCCATTGACACTGAACTGCCTCCGTTACGTGCGTTTGTCCTGCCTGGTGGTCATGATTCCGTATCTTACTGCCATCTGGCACGTACTGTTTGCCGACGTGCTGAACGGCTCGTAACAGCACTTAGCAGTCAGTCAACTGTTGATGAATTGGTCCTTCAATACCTCAACCGATTGTCGGATTATTTATTTGTACTGGGCCGAAAGATGGTACAGGATTTGCACATTGAAGAAATCGTTTGGAAGCCGCGAATATGACCGTTTTAAAAAAAGTTGTCTTGACAACTAAATTTGATCAATCTTATTTTTAGCTTTGTCGCAGCCTACTTATTTACAGGCAAATACCATTAATCACAAGCTGTTATGACGACGGACGTCTTGCAAATTGAATTGCGGAAAGCGGAACGCTCCCGCCTTCAAGAGGTAGATTTCAACCATCTGCCTTTCGGAAAACATTTCTCGGATCACATGTTCGTGGCCGATTTCGTAGATGGTCAATGGCAGAATCAAGCGATCGTGCCATTTGACAACTTTACCCTAAGCCCTGCTCTGTCGTCACTACACTATGGTCAGTCAATTTTTGAAGGCTTGAAAGCGTATAAAAACGAAGCTGGAGAGGTACTGCTGTTCCGTCCTTACGCCAATTTCGAGCGTATGAACGAATCAGCCCGGCGCATGTGTATGGCTACGTTACCCGAGGAGGTATTTATGGGTGGTCTGGAAGCTCTGCTACGTGTTGACGCGGATTGGGTGCCCGATACGCCGAACAGTTCATTATACATCCGACCCTTTATGTTTGCTACCGATACGTATCTGGGTGTAGCCCCTTCGAAAACGTACCGGTTCTGCATTTTCACAGGTCCGGTTGGCGCCTATTATAGTAATCCTCCCAAGCTGAAGGTAGAGACCGAATACATTCGGTCGGCTCCGGGTGGCGTTGGTTATGCCAAATGCGCTGGTAATTATGCTGGCTCTATGTACCCGACATTACTGGCGCAACAACAAGGCTACGATCAGTTGATCTGGACAGATGCCCGTGAGCACAAATACATTGAGGAATCGGGAACGATGAACATCATGTTCATGATTGATGGAAAGCTGGTAACGCCTGCTACGTCGGATTCAATTTTGAAAGGCGTTACGCGCGATTCCATTTTACAGATTGCCCGCAGTTGGGGTATTACGGTTGAAGAACGGCTCGTCTCGATTGAAGAAGTTATTTCCGGCATCGAAACCGGCCGACTGACGGAAGCTTTTGGAGCCGGTACAGCCGTGGGCTCCTCTCCGTATTCTCTGATTGGCTATAATGGCAAGGATTATATGCTTCCTGAATTTGCTCCGGAAGAATCGTTTGCCGTGCGCGTTCGTGATTATCTCTCTGAGTTACGTACCGGCAAAACCACTGATGAGTTTGGCTGGATGCATGCTATCTAGTACGTACTGACTATACGCCAAAAACATAAACGCTCCGACTCAACAGCCGGAGCGTTTATGCTATAGATCATTCCCCTATTTTGCAGAGGCTGTTGTTACTCCACCAGTCTGAGCGATCTTAACTTTCAAACCGAAATCTTTTCCTTTCGATACGTCTGTCAACGTAACGCTTTTCCCGTCTTTACCTGTCCAGATCATTGTCTTATCAGCAGGCTTCGGTGTCCCGAAACGAGCGGTAAAATACGGCTCCAGCTCCTTTTGATAATCAGCAACAGATTGCCCGCTGTTCAGAAATAAATCTACTTCGATAGCTGACACTTTCTGATTTGATTGATAGTAAAGCATGTCGGCAGTTTCCAGATTCTGAAACTCTATCGTATAGCCAATGTGTTTTTCATCACTTTCAAAAGGTTTGCCTTTTTCAATCGTTTTCACTTTAGCGATATCATCGCCAAGATTAATACCGCGCCAATCACTATCGTTTGTTAAACTGAGTTCGGCAAGGCGGCCCGTAATCGCTACGTTCGTGGAGGCAACTGAAGAATTTATGGTTTGAGTCGAATCAGCCGATTGATTCTGAGCCGTTTTATCACCACCGCATCCGTAAAAAAAGAAGGTTAAACCAAGCGTAACAACAGCAAGTAAATTTGTATTCATAGAGAGCGAGTTCTTTTAACAAAGGTAGTGGATACCCCAACGTAACAGATAAGATCCTACAAACTAAAAATGAGTACATCTTTACAAATTATAACTTTATGCAGTAAGTTTTATATTTATTCAATTTAAATAAGCGATTTATGAACTGAAAAGCGTAGTATAGACTAGTAATTATATTCAACGCTTATATTGACCAACTAGAATTATGTTTTCTTCCCTATTCGGAGCTGACCCAATTTCCTTTGACAACGTACATGACATTGAGAAAAGCATACCCAACATCATACTCTGGGCCGTCCCGGTTATGCTGTTCTTCACAATTATCGAAATGGGTATCGCTTACTATCAGGAGAGAGAGTTTTATGAGAAGCAGGAAACGATCGGTTCTATTCTGGTCGGCCTGGGAAATCTCGTGGTTTCGGCGACTCTGAAGTTAGGCTTACTGTATTTGTTTATCTGGATTTATAATCTGATTCCGTGGCGGATGGAATTACAGTGGTGGACGCTGATTCCGTGCTACATTATTTTGGACTTTTTCAGCTACTGGGCACACCGGGTTTCGCACGAACAACGCTTCTGGTGGGCAACCCACGTAGTGCATCACTCCGGCGAGTTTTATAACCTGACGGTTTCGTACCGGTTGAGCTGGATTCAGCACCTCAAAATTGTGTTCTTCCTGCCCGTTGCTTTCATGGGTTTTCACCCTATTGTTTTCTTCGTTACAAATCAGATGGCTGTCTTGTTCCAGTTCTGGGTACACACGGAATACATCCGCCGGATGCCCGCCTGGGTTGAGTACATTTTCGCTACACCATCCAATCACCGCGTACACCACGGTTCGCAGGAACAGTACATTGATAAGAATTTCGGCGCTACGTTCATTTTCTGGGATCGCATGTTTGGTACCTATGAGCCGGAAGACGAGCCGGTTATCTATGGTATTACCACCAATATTCCGAATAAGGCGAATCCGTTCTTTATCAATTTCCATGAACTGACCGATATGGCCAGAGATGTAAAACAGGCTAAAGGATTCCGTAAAAAGCTATTTTATATCTTCGGCAGCCCCGTAAAAATTGCTGAGGAGAAAAAGCGCCGGGAGGAGATTCAGCAAATGGCCGAGAGTGAAGTTTCAGTCTAGTTATACGTCATTTATTACCAAACGGTGCTCAGGAAGAGAAGTGTAATCACTCTTCCTGAGCACCGTTT
>NZ_JBMDWV010000089.1:0-2025 GCF_048594605.1 Spirosoma sp. | reverse complement strand
TAATAACTAAATGTCGTATAGTCAGTCAAGAGCATTATGGGCGATCACCAAAGCAAGTTTTAAAGCCATTTTTAGTCAACCGTCATCTCTGTTTTTCAGTTTCCTGTTCCCGATTATTTTCATCCTGATCTTCGGTGCTTTTAGCGAACGTCCACCTGAAGCCTATAAAGTGGCTATAAGCCCGCAAAGCGATACCACGAGCATATTCTTTGATAGCCTCAGACTGAACTCCAGGGTGAAGCTGGTGACTTATACAGATACTGACAGGCAAAATGAGGACTTAATTAAGGGTAACATTTCTGCCGTGTTAACCATGGTACCTTACAGCGTCGACTCTGTAAAATACTATAAGGTGTTACTGTTGTCCAGCGAAGCCAGCGGGGGAGCGGTTTACAATTTAATGCGGACCCTCGATTACCAGGCGCTTAAAATTGAGCTCGACGATGCTCATAAATTACAGCGGGAGTATGCATTTATTCCACAGATAATACCCGGTAAAAAGTACCGGCAAATTGATTTTGTATTGCCTGGGCAGTTGGGGTTCTCCATTTTATTTGCTACCATGTTTGGGATTGCTTTTGTTTTTTTTAACCTGAGAGAGCAGCTGGTGCTGAAAAGGTTTTATGCTTCCCCCATAAGGAAGATCAATATTCTCATCGGCATTGGCGCCAGCCGTCTGGTGTTTCAATTGATCAACGTAGTTGTATTGATACTATTCGGGCATTTCTTTTTGAAGTTCACACTCATTAATGGGGTACTCACCTTTGCTGAGATGATCCTGTTAACCGTGTACATGTTGTTTTTGCTGATGGGCGTAGGATTAATATTTGCCAGCCTGGCAAAAACAGATACCAGCATACCATTATTGATCAATCTTTTCGGATTTCCGCAAATATTATTGTCAGGAACATTTTTTTCGATCAACGTCTTTCCACCCTGGCTACAGAACCTTTGTCAGGCTTTGCCGCTTACCCAATTCAATAATGCAATGCGTAAGATCTCATTCGAAGGACTCCATTTGTATGATTGTTGGAAAGAAATAGGAATACTCGGTATCTGGATTGTCATTGTGTATTTAATAGTGATGAAGGTGATGAAATGGGAATAAGAAAGCTCCCTGCGCAGGATTGCCGATACTGGATAATGAAACGGATATTGTATCCAGGATGGTCTGTTTATAAGTTATGTTTAAAGTTTAAGATTCAAATCCGATCTTATTAAATTAGTTTCAGGTATTAGTGCTTAAGTAGTTGATGTTATTATTAGAAATTTGTCGTTATACTATTTGTAAACCGTCATGCGATACGTTAAACTCATATTAATCAGTGCCTTTGTTTTTTTTGCAATGGCTTGCATCGTAGCATTTTTTATCCCCTCGCAGATAAGGGTTTTCAGAATGACCAGCCTGGCAAAGGACAGTGTAAATGTGTTAAACCAGGTGCGCGACTTGTCGCGATGGAAAAACTGGTATCCTGGTTTTGAGCATGTGGTGTTAAGCGATCCATTAATAAAGGAGGGAAGGGTAGTAAAAGCTACCGCCAATGGCATCAGGCTTGATATTAGTGAGTCTACAGATAGCAGTGTGGTCGTATTCATGCAAAAAGGGGATAGCCCTATTATTAGTGGCTGGCAGATCAATAAAGACGAAAGAAATGACTCCCTGGCCTTGCAGGGCTATATGGATGTTAAACTGAAATGGTATCCCTGGGAAAAATTCTCTAGTTTAATGCTCGATAAAAGCTATGGAGACCTGATTACACGAGGGCTGAATGAGCTTAAAAAGTGATTTAAGTAAGTAAGAAGTCAATATTTAAAGTCAGATTTTCTCCGGGTTTCTTTGTCTTTGAGTCCTCTGTTTAAAACCTTTGATCTTTTCTATTTATTCCTGTTTAATAAAATTCAGGTTTCTCTGAATGCCTTTAAACTTGCTTCTTTTTAAAGGCGAATGTTTAAATATTTTGCGGAAGCTTTCTTCTGTCATTGCCTGCCACTCACTATTCGATAAATTTAATATCTCCGGTATGG
>NZ_JBMDWV010000088.1:0-7865 GCF_048594605.1 Spirosoma sp. | reverse complement strand
TGCACGAGCTGGCCCCACGAAACCATGTTGGTTAGCATGAACAATTAACGGAAATAACTGACCAAGCAGGGTTACTACGTCCACCAGGTATTCAACACAAGGTTTAAATGCCGTATTCCCACCAATGACAATATGGAAAATAAACTGGCCTTGTGTTTGCTGCTCAACCCGTTTGAAAAGCGCTGCTGGAATATCCCGTCGAAGTAAAGCGGGAAGTTGTTCGGACTCCGGTGCTCCAAAATCCAAAAAGTACTGATTATAGGGAAGAGCCGATAACTCCAATACCGATCGGAGCAGTAATTGCCGATCTTGTTTATCGCGTTCGTTGAAGAGAGAAAGCTTAGCTACCCGTTGCTGGCTTCTGAGGAAGGCTAATTGGCGATCACTAGTTTTTGTAGAGTTATCTACATCTAAAAACAAAACGGAGGATTCGTGTTCATTTGCTAGCGCATAGAGGTATGTCAAAAATGATTTACCTACGCCACCTTTGGCTTGAAGGATAAAATGAAATTGTTTCATCAGTTTACTTGGTAAATAGTGATTAGCTGGGTAAGAATTGGATGAGTGAAGATTGCTTCGTAAGTGAATCCAAATCGGGGACTGTTACAGCAAGTGTATGGGGATTAGAGCTACCCATCGTTGATTGACTTACTGAGTTCATCATTAGTTTAGATCGTCTGGGTTTATGCTTTGATCGGATGTGATAAATAATACTGGGACCTACCTCGATACCTAAATCATCTGAAATTTTCTGGGCCAGCACATCAGCCGTTAAGGGAGATTCGAACCATTCCTGGTAGTGTAAAAAGAGTAGATCTCTACGTTTCGTATTACGTTTTCGAAAAGCATAGAGTAAGTCCTTCTTCGTCGTAGCGTTCATAATATGTCTACAATTGATTTTTACTTAAAAATACGCTATTTCAGCCATTTATTATAAATTTGTCAAATAAAAGTTAGAAAAAATGTTATTATTAGAATACTATTGGAAAATTATTAGAAGATTCGTAATTTATATTTAGAGCGAGTTGTCTTTTCGCCGGGGTAAAAATTGTCACGCTTAAATTTCACGAAATATATCTATGGAGCAGAACCATAATTTTAACCAACATTCGCAAGCAAAACGCTCGGGGCGACCACCCAAAAAAGCCGAGCAGATTCGGTGTCATAAGGTAACAATTGCTTTGACCGAAAGCGAGTATCAACACTTCAAAAAACTAGCTGGTCATGAGCCGTTACCCACGCCCATTGGTCGTAACGCAAGGCCAAAACGACAACATGGCTCAATGGCTGGACTGATCCGGCGGTTGATGAAAATGAACGGGCTGGACAAAGGTTTGTCGCCTTTAGCGACCGTCGAGCAGGAGAGGATTTTAGGGCAATTAGCCAACCAATCTAACTACTTACAGCAACTTAGACGGCAGGCGGATGTAGCAGGGTTTCTAGCGGTGGTTGTTCAATTGACAAACCTTATACAACAGTTGAATAGCATACTGGATGAATATGATCGAATTCGCAGAACTGATCGGAAGAGTGGATTTACTATCAACTTAGCTATATGATAGCCAAAGTAAGCGTAGGACGTAGTTTTGGGGGTGTGGTGCGCTATCTATTCGAGGGTCATTATGACGATTTACAGGCTAACAAACAGGCAGAGATTTTGGCGGCTAATGGTGTACGGTTAGGGTCGATGGAACAGATGATTTCGGATTTCAACCGACACAGAGCGCTTAATACAGATTTAGGGGTTGCGGTATGGCATACTGCCTTAGCATTTCATGCGGATGACCGCCCGAAACTGACAGATAAAAAATTAATTGAATTAGCCGAGGATTACATGCGGGAACTCCGCCTTGATCCTGATAATATACAATGGTTGCTGGTTAAGCATAATGACACCGCCCATCCACATATTCATTTAGTGATGAGTCGGGTAGATTTTAATGGCCGTACGGTTGACAAAAGTTTTTGCAAAGATCGTAGCCGAGAAGCAGCCAAACGTATTGCCAAACAACAGGGGCTGATCGTTGCTTTAGACCGGCAGCGTTCTAACGTAGTAAATGGCCGAATAATGTCTGCGGAATGGATGGAAACTAAATGCCAAATTCAGGCGGCTGTAGTTGCAGAACTTCCATATGTTTCTTCGTTGGTCGAACTGGCTCAAAAGCTTCAACTACAGCAAATCCAGATTCATTTCCAGCGTAGAAAACAGACAAAGGGGAAAGGAACTATAACAGGCATTACGTTTGAAGCCAACGGTCATTTTATTCGAGGACGTAACATCGGTAAAGGATTTAGCGCGGGATCACTACAAAAGCAGTTCCAGCAGACACTTAGTAGCTCAAAGCTTTATGAGGAGCCCCAACTACTTCATGTAATAGCTAATAAAGCTACAGCGTCAGAAGCTCACCTAGCTCTAAAAAGTGAACAAGAATCTATCTTATCAGTAGATACCGGTAAGAAAAGGAATGACAACAGGGTGAAGAAGACAACAAAAAATGTAGAAAGCTCAAGAATACGATTACCGTAAGCTGAGATAAAGCCTTACCTAACCTTCGGCTTCAATCGCATCTTCTGGGATTAGCGGCTGCACCTTATGTTCGGCGATATATTCGTCGATCCGCTCAGTTTCGTTTTCCGGTACAAATTCAAATGTCGGCTGCTGGCGAACGTTCTGCCATATTTCTCGCTGAAACGGAAAGTCAAGACCAGGCTCTTTGCCAATCAGAAAGTACTTACCATTTGTTTCGTCGTTAGCCTCAAATGCTCTGGCTAAAGCAACAATTCGATTTATATCTGCTTCAAGTGAATAACGCTTCTTTTCAAAATCAATTATTTGGCCAATCATGCCGACCTCGTTACGGCCAGCAATATTCACCTTTGTAGGTGCAATGAGACCAGGAACAACCTGAGCAGTAATTGTGGCATCTAAATTAACCCGTCCTTTTACTTTAGGATATAAGTCACGACGGACGCGTTCCGTAACGTTGCTATTTGATGCATGTTTACGAGCGATTTCCCAGTCTTGATGAATATATTTTTGAAACAAACGAATAAATGCATCGTCTGTCACGGGTAAGTCAATCGCTTTAGGCTCCGAGAATGTTAATAGATTATTGCTGTATGTTGCCAAGTAAGACACATAGCTTTTCTCCAAAAACCGACGCTCAAACGGCTCTATTGATACTTTGTAATTGAAGTATTTATTAACAGGTTCCGGGTTACCTATGTACTCATCTAGATTTTTGACGAGCGTACGAGCTAAGCTATATGCTTCCGCCGGTAATAGTGCTCGGAGAGCATCTAATTTTTCTGGAGCGTAATGGAAAATAAGGCGGTTATCGTCACGTAACAACAGGGCAATACTCACCCGTTCATCCAGGGATGGACGAATATTGGCGTAGATTATGCTGTAAAATGTTGTCATATAAAAAGACCGTCTTAAGATTTCACTACTCTATCACTTTAATATATTAACGTAATAATAGCTGTAAATAGTGCCTGAAATCTGCCTCTGCCTGGCTTAACCAGGTGTCATCAAAAAGGTTTTCAATAAGCCATTGATGCCGTTCAGCAGTATCAATACTCCATAACGGGGGCACAAAGTTCACTATTTTCGGTAATGCTTTTGCGCAAAGTGCGACTTTTTGTCGGAAAGACGACAACACAATTTCACCATCCCGCTTTAAAACAGTACTGTTCGCATAGAGCAGTCGACAAAAGTCGGTTGATAGAACGCTATCCTCTTCGGTCAAAGGTGATAACGTATACTGACCAACGTTACTAGAATTGAAGCATGCAGCATGATCAATCGCATGAATGAAAAATTTGCCTGACTGAATAGGGACTAACAACAAATTATAGTTATTCCCGTTGCGATCTTCATTCGCTGTCCATAGATCGAAGAGGGCTATTCGAAGTAAATCTACCCGATTCTGTATTTTTAGAACATCGTTCCGATTAGCCCCCAGTGCTGTTAAAGAATTATCTACTTCACGAGCATGCTGCAAGTAAATTGAGCCAAATACAGGTCGTTCGAAGAATGCTAAACGTGCACCTTCTCGCAATGCCTCAGCAGTGACGTGTTCAGGCTTGACTGTCACCAGGCTCGCATCTGGAACTGGAATACCCCATTCTTTAAGAAATGCCCAAGCCAGTAATTCATTAAATTGACGTTCAACATACCGGTATTTACAGACGTAATCGTTCAGATCCTCGCAGGTAGCTAAAACTGGTCTGTCATTTGTCTGAAATACCTTATGTATGGCTTCGATGGATTGGTGTGTCTGCAAGCTAAATGAGCAAAAGTTAAGCCAATATTTATGGTCGTGGCAGTAAGTATTTGATAGTTAATGATGCTCCATCGCCCTGAGGAGGTGCTTCAAGAATAACATCATCTTCTGTTCTAGCATCTCGCATTACACGACAGCATATTGGCATCCGATGGTTTTGGCCTGGATAACTACCAACTTGACGATGTAAATTACCGAAGTTGACAACAAGGTGAGATTGACCAGCTTGTTGAGCCTGTTGGAGCAGGCTGTTTAGTGCATTAGAAAAATCGTCAGCGGTAGGAGGCATGGAATTAGTGTAGTCAAGTACAACTCAAAATTATGGATTTACTGTTGTATTTCGGTGCATCAACTCTACACCCTTCAAGTAAGACGTCTGAGGTAAAAGCAAGATATTAACTATCATTACTAATAAATACGACTGAAAATGAGTTAATTAGTTCTCAACGATAAAAAGTTTATACATTAAGCTGTGCTTTAGGTGATTTTTCGCTGAGATAGGGGAAATTCCCCATTGACCGGCATCTAGCAGCCAGCGTAGTTTGCAGAAGTTTAATAAACGGCCTGCAACGCATGAATCTACGCTGTTTTTACAAAAGCGCTCTATATAGTGCCTGTGTTTTTTTCAATCTACAAATTGGGTTAGCGCAACCGGAAGGATACGCTGTTTTAGTCGGTGTTCAAACGACCAGTGCGGTATGTAGGCCTAGTGATTTCTTCGATAACCGGGCCACTGCGGGTGTGAGTAAAGACCTTGATAAGATGCGGCAACTGTTGCGGCAGGCAAGATTTAAGGATGCAAATGTTAAACCGCTGTTGAGCAACACGGAAACAACTGCGGCATTCATATTAAAATCCCTATCTGATCTGATTCCTAAAGCAAAAGCTGGGGATTTGGTTGTCTTTTATTTTTCTGGGCATGGTGATACATTACGGGATACTAACCATGATGAGCTTTCTGGATTCGACGGCGTACTGATCGCTAATGATCGTTGTCTGATTGATGATGAATTAGATCCTATCTGGCGAAAATTTCTTCCAGGCGTGCGTTTAGTGATGATAGCAGATGCCTGCCACTCAGAATCTTCCTACAAAATCAATTTCCTTGAGCATCGACTCACTAGCGTGTCAGCATCCAAAAAACAGACAGGAAAAAAGAAAAATCATTCGTTGGCCGAAAAATCAGCGCAGCCAACTGTGCGATTCAGAAATGAAATCCTATTCAATCAAAGCCGACGAGATGCATTTGGAACTTGTCTGGAAACAGCGCTCGATGCCGCTCAACCTTACCAGATGATCTATATCAGTGCCTCACATGAAGCCACAACAACCGGTGGGGCAGCAAGCGGAAGCTTGTTTACGGATGGGCTATATCGAAACGCTCGAATCGTTGACCCGAGTCAACCCGTTCGGCTAACCTACCGCAAACTACTGGAGCGTATTGATACATGCCCCTCAACGGTAACCTATGCTGAAGTGGGACAACTTAATCCACAGTTTAAGAATGATTATTTTTTAAAAATCCGCTAAACACTATCAGAATGAATCACAAAAAAGTAATGATTTTACTAGGGGTAGCCGGGCTAATTAGCTGCTGCAAACCCACACTCACCGTGCAACGGGTACCCATATCGTCAACTACCTCAGATGATGAAGGCGGGCTATATTATCCCTTACCCATGTCACTTGTTACGGTCGAAATTCCGATTACGCGTATTGTTCAGAAAAAAGGAGACTGTTTTTGGGAGGAAGCCTTAAAAGAGCGCTTAGGGGAGAAAGATGCTATTACGCTTAAAGGAAAATGGACTACTACCAACAAAAATACGTACACCTCATATACAATTAAGGAAGAAGAAATTCGTATTAGCTCACGCCCTATACCTGATCCTACTAAAATCTTTCACGTTTTGTTGAAAGGAAAATGGAATAAAAACAGAGAGCTGACAGCAACGCTCAATGAGTTAGGCCAAATGACCCAGGGAGAAATGGTAAACGAAGACCGAACGTTTGATCTGGTTGTACAGGGCGTTCAAAGTGTGGCGGGTATTGTCTCAACCCTTGTGATACCGAAAGCAGCCGGACAATCAATAGGAACAAATCTAGCAGATTCAGATAATTTCGATTTAACCAGTACTGACAAACGTAAGCGCGATCTGATTGCTGTTCGAGCCGCTCGAACGCAACTTATTCAATCGTCTGATAACATTGGTGCTGAAGGTATATTCAAGAAAAAACTAGATGAATTAGATAAGCTGGAAGCTGATTTGCTGTCTCATTTAACATTTGACGAAACTAAAACGCAGGTAATTTTAAGAGCTGACATATTGATTGAAAAGCCAACTAATTCCACTTTTAGCGCTTCTAAACCAATTCTTACATTTAGAGAGGAAGACAAGCCAATTCTTCATTTTGCGCCTACTGACGGAACCTATCAGAATGAATACCTGCGCCAATTTGCTGATTTTGCCAGTACACCTGCCGCCGACGCTGAAAAGCTATATACATTGAATGTATCTCACACTGCTGGAAAACAACTGGCTGATTACGTGAGCGAGCCGCCTACTTCGTCTACAATAGCGCGTGGTCTGGCTTACAATGTACCTGTTTGGGCTAGAGCCAACGTTAGCATGAAACCCAAGGAAGGTTCCGGAAAAACGGTTGCGGTTGCTACGGTTGCTATGCCTCAATGGGGTAAAGTAGCCTATTTACCCGAAAAAGCATCGAGCACTGGATTTGAATTCGACCCATCAACAGGGGCGTTGCGTAAACTAGCGATAAAACAAGCTGGTCTGACTGCCGATCAAATCGCAAAAGCCGGAAATGCCCTGAACAGTGCGGCTACCCTAGTTCAGCCAGCGTCATTGACGGCACCAGTTGCTAATGCCACACGAGACAACGACCTGATTGAACAGAAGATACGAGCTATTAAGCTCCAAATGCAATATGACAGTTTATCTAAGGTTAAAGATAAACTAACGCCCGTTAGCAATAATTAGAAAGATGTGGCTACGCTTCTACTGACGTAGCCACGTCTAAATCTTCTACTTCTTCTACCTGAAACGCCCGGTGCAACAACGCCTTGAGCAACTCCCCGGCCTGTGTGCGCTGATGAGTTAATTCATCGCGCAATTGGCCTAGCTTTTCCATCGCCTGCTTCACCGCTTCAACAATAGCTTGTTGCTCGGCAAGGGGAGGAAGGGGGATGGGGAATTTCCTAATCTTTTCTAGATTAAAGTTTCCTGCTGAAGTTCCGCTACTAGCGATATTGCCTTTTGAATAAGTTACTCCATAAATGCTATTAAATAAAATCTCTAGAAAATACGAGTTAAGTGCATCCTTTATAGGTTTAATCAACCCCAGACTTACATAAAATGCAAAGTTGAGATGCTTATTAATTACAGCAGCTTCACCAATTCCAGCACCGACCCTCGCGACTAATACATCTCCATATTCTGGTGTGCGACCCTTTATATAATTCAGATATGCTTCTTCAGAAACGTACCTGTGAATCTCTGGCTTATATTTAAATGGGTTAACATTTTGAGCGGAAATAAAAATGCGTCCAGATTCGGTATA
>NZ_JBMDWV010000087.1:0-9449 GCF_048594605.1 Spirosoma sp. | reverse complement strand
AGACGCGTGATCCACAGGACCGACCAGTTAAAGACGTTCGGATGATGATGACCGGCGATTGGGTGAAGAAAAAGAAAATAACAAAACAGTACGGGTATAAATTTTTGTAGAAACGCAATACCTTGCGTCTCCTGACCGGATGGTTTTTGCTGACGCGCAGGAGACGCGAAATAGTGCGTCTCTACATGAAACACGATGAAAAAACGAATTCTTATTACTGGCGCTAACGGGTTGCTGGGACAAAAATTGGTCGGACTGCTTGTCCAAAAGCCAGATGTTGAACTGATCGCTACGGCGCGGGGCAATAATCGATTACCTTTTTCTGACGGCTATACGTATCATTCGATGGATATCACCAACCGGCAGGAAGTTCTGGATGTTATTGGCGAGGCTCGTCCCGACGTAGTTATCCACGGCGCGGCTATGACCGATGTGGATAAATGTGAACTCCAGAAAGATGATTGCTGGGCGCAGAACGTTCATGCCGTCGAATACATTATTGAAGCTTGCCGGGCAATCAATGCCTTTCTGCTCCACGTATCAACCGACTTTATTTTTGACGGAACTGCGGGGCCTTATGACGAGACAGCAGAAGCCAATCCGATAAGCTTTTATGGCTGGAGTAAGCAGGCTGGCGAATCGGCTGTGAAAAATTCTAGTTTGCGGTGGGCCATTGCCCGAACGATGCTTGTTTATGGTATTGCTCACGATATGAGTCGTAGCAACATTATCCTCTGGGTCAAAAAATCGCTTGAGGATGGTAAGAACATTAAAGTTGTAACCGACCAGTGGCGAAGCCCGACGCTGGCCGAAGATCTGGCTTTGGGGTGTTACCTGATTGCCGACAAAGAAGCCGAGGGTATTTTTAATATTTCGGGCAAAGGGGTTCTGACGCCTTACGAGATGGCCATCAAAACGGCTGATTATTTTGGACTTGATAAATCGCTCATCGCGCAAGCCGATGCGTCAAACTTTACGCAGGTAGCTCGCCGGCCACCCCGTACTGGCTTCGTTCTGGATAAATCCCGTACGATATTAGGCTACGATCCGCATACGTTTGAAGAAGGAATTGCTGTACTGGCGAGTCAACTGAAACGCGAAACGGCGTGAGTCAGGTAAAAATATACGGCGTTCGGGAGCATTTGATACCTATTCGAAATCAGCTTTCCGACGTAGTGCATGCGTGCGTGGTTGAGGCACTTCAGTTTCCGGAGAACAAACGAGCACACCGTTTTTTCTACCTGGAAAACGATGATTTCTTCAGACCGTCCACGGCGTCGGAACGCTACGTTATTCTGGAATTTCTGATGATGGAAGGACGTAGCGTCGAGACAAAAAAGAAACTGATTCAGCTGCTTTTCGAACGTATCAGTAAGCAATTGAACTTGCCAGTGAACGATATTGAAATCTGTATTCTGGAAAGTCCGGCGCATAACTGGGGTTTTCGAGGCACAACGGGCGACGAAATAAAGCTGAGTTATAACATCAATGTATGAGTTGTGACACTGCATGTGAAAGTAAAACCAGGTAGCAAAGTTGATCAGTTATTTTACGACGCTGCCGGCCAACTGACTATTAAAATCAAAGCGCCCGCTCAGGACGGTAAAGCCAATGTGTATTTAGTGGAGTTTCTGGCGAAACTGTTCGGAACGGCCAGGTCGAACGTAACGATTATGGCTGGTTTCACGAATGCACACAAACGAATTGAAGTCGATACCAATGATGAGAAATTACGGGCGGTATTAGATTCATTGATGTAGATTTGGCAAACCTAACCATCCCAACTTTTCAACTTATGCGTATTATTGCTTTTCTGGTACTCTGTCTTACATTAGCAAACGCTGAAACATTCGCCCAAAAATCGGACCCCATTACGGTTGCTACGTATAATCTCCGTTATAAGAATAAAAACGATGGACCTAACGTCTGGGAAAATCGGAAAGAGAACGTAAAGGCCTTAATCCAGTTTCATGAATTTGACATTTTCGGAACGCAGGAAGCCTTACGTGAGCAACTGAATGACGTAGCGGAGTTGAAAGATTTCGCCTTTATCGGGGTCGGTCGCGACGATGGCAAAGAAGCGGGTGAGCACTCGGCGATTTTTTACCGTAAAAACCGTTTCAAAGTACTGCAATCTGGAAATTTCTGGCTGAGTGAAACGCCCGACAAGCCTGGTAAAGGCTGGGATGCTACGTGCTGCAACCGGATCTGTTCCTGGGGGAAGTTCAATGATCTGGAAACGAAAAAGGATTTTTACTTTTTCAGTGTTCACTTCGACCACCAGGGAGTAGAAGCACGTCGGCAGTCGGGGAAATTGATGGTGTCAAAAATTAAAGAAATCGCTAAAAATGAGCCGGTTATTTTAGTTGGTGATTTGAATTCAACGCCCGAAACCGAGCAGGTTCAACTGATTCAAACGTTGTTGAACGATGCGCATAACGTAACAGTAACTCCACCGTATGGCCCAGAGGGAACATTTAACAGTTTCAAGTTCGACGCACCGATGGACAAACGTATCGATTATATTTTCACTAGTAAGCAATTCGACGTACTAAAATACGGCGTGTTGACCGATGCAAAAGATCAGAAATACCCGTCTGACCATCAGCCCGTTATGGTAAAAGTGGTCATGAAATAGTTTATATAAATACAATAGCGCCCTAATGTTCCTAGGGCGCTACTCTGTTTATACTATTCAGAACGCGAGGACGAAACTTTAGCGGCTGACGATTTATCTTTCTCCAATTGTTTCTTTACCGCATCGCGCTGGTCGTCGCGTACGGTTGGGTACTTAATTCCAAGCTGTTCCAGGTAGTTTTTGTACTTCGACGGATCGTAGTAGAACTTCTCCAGTTTCGGCTTAAACTCAGCCATAATCTTCTTGTTCAGATAAATAGCGGGCTGTTCTTTTGGCGAAATCAGCGGTTCATACTTAATATCCTTGGTCTGCTCGTCTTTATAATACGCCCAGGCATCTTTAATAATTTCGGGCTTCAGTAGCAGATCCAGCAACGTCATTGCCTCGGCTTTGGCGCCATACACCACTCCTTTGTGAGCAATCGGCGTCGCCATCGAAATGGCATTGGCCCAGTGATGTCCTGGTAAGCCCGGAATGTTGCTGGGGTAACGTAGCACAATCGTTGGCAGCGACCACGAAATATCAGCAATGTCATCGGAGCCGCCACCCATTGGGGTCATAGCCTGGCCACCCATCATCACAACGGGCGCCGATGAGGTAGGCATACCCATCGAATCCAGCTTTACAGCTAGGCCTTCCACTTTTGGAGCCTGTAGTTCAATCTGTGAAGCCCGGGCCAGCAACTGATCTTCTTCTGACCAGGTTGGTAAACCTACTTTTTTAATGTTATCATAGGCGGCTGCCGCCATCACTTTATTGGTGTGTACAGGCCAGGCAGAGCCCAAAATTTCGTAGGTAAATTTGGTATCGGTCATCATAGCTGCCCCTTCGGCAATTTTGACTCCGGTTTCGAAGAGTTTTTTAATCTTCGGATAGGTCCGTTCCCGGAAATAATACCAGACAGATGCTTTTGAGGGAACTACGTTGGGTTGATCGCCACCGTCTGAGATAACGTAGTGCGAACGTTGAGTGAGTTCGAGGTGTTCGCGCCGGAAGTTCCAGCCAATATTCATCAATTCGACAGCATCCAGCGCGCTACGTCCACGCCAGGGGGCGCCCGCAGCGTGAGCGGCCTGCCCTTCGAAATTGAATTTTACGGATACCAGTCCATTGTTGCCATTATCGCCCCAGGATACACTCAGATTATTGCCTACATGGGTGAAAATGCACGCATCGACATTCTTAAAATAGCCATCGCGCACATAGAATGCTTTCGTACCGACAAGTTCTTCGGCTACGCCCGGCCAGAGCATTAACGTACCCGGAATTTTTTCGCGCTCCATCAATTTCTTAACCGCCAGCACAGCAACAATATTGAGCGCCTGCCCCGAATTGTGCCCTTCGCCGTGTCCGGGCGCTCCTTCAACAATTGGATCTTTATAAGCCACGCCCGGTTTCTGACTTGCTTTCGGAATACAGTCGATATCAGAGCCAACGGCAATGAGTGGCTTACCCGACCCCCACGTAGCAATCCAGGCCGTTGGAATATTCGCTACGCCCTTTTGCACTTTAAACCCTTCTTTCTCTAAAAGAGTCGTCAGGTAGTTAAAGGATTCTTCCTCCTGAAAACCTAACTCCGAGAAACTGAAAAGCATGTCATTAATCTGCTGCGCCATAACCTGGTTAGCTTCTACAGCAGCAATAGCTTCGGCTTTAAGTTTCGATAGCCGGTCATCTGATTTAGGGGATTTTTTTGACTGACTAAACAAAAGCGTAGGTATAAAAATCAGGATGGCAAGTAGATTAATCCATTTTTTCATAAAAAATACCAAATTTTATAATGCATACCTTAATAAAGTATTCTAAAAATAATGAATAAAGGTTTAAGCATGAATTTATATTTTGAATGATTAGTAACGGCTGTTTTCTGATTCACCACTTTTAATAGCCGTATAATAAATCTTTATCAATCAAGTATACACTATCACTATTTTTATTCATACATGCACATTTGTAAAGATGTTTAATGAGATTTTATAATATTTGCCTTCCTGACCTAGAAGATTATGTCAAATAGTTCTTCTTTACCATTCACTAAAAAAAACCAATTACTGTTCATTTCACTGTTATGGGCAATTCTGTCAACTGTAATTAATCCCTATGGCGAATTCCCATTTAATGATGATTGGGCATATGCGCAGTCTGTAAAAGCTTTAATAGAAAACCACACCTTTTTCGTATCAGGTTGGACGAGTGTCAATCTGCTGGCTCAAATAGCGTGGGGGGCTTTATTCTGCTTACCCTTCGGCTTTTCTTTCACCGCTATCCGCATATCAACGCTAGCAGCAGGAATGATAGGTTTATGGGGTACGCACCGGCTGATTTATAACGTAACGGAAAATGAGCAGACTGCCTTCATCGGTACGTTATTGACCTTGGCTAATCCAATCTATCTGGGATTGTCGGCGTCGTTCATGACGGATGTGCATTTTTATGCGCCTATGGTGTGGGCGCTGGCGTATATGGTCATTGGTCTTAAATGGGACTCCGTACGTCTAATGCTGATTGGTATTGGTATTGCTACACTGGCTCTTCTGGTACGTCAGTTTGGTATTGCTCTGTTTGCAGGGTTCGGTATTGCCTACATCGCCCGGAAAGGAATACAATTAAAAAGTTTAGTCATAGCGGGTATTTGTGTGATACTAGGGCTGAGCCTTCAGGTTGGCTACCAGCGATGGCTGTCTTATATGATGCCAGGGACGGTCAGCTACAATGTGCAGGCAACGAATTTTTTTCATCTGAGCTACTACAAGCCACAGCTCTTTTATGGATTTATCAACAATATGTTTGTTGGCCTGATGTATACGGGCCTGTTCATGTTTCCTTATTTTCTCACGCTTCTCACCAAAAAAAACCTGGTTGAACTCCGGAATAATCGTTGGCTTTGGCTTTTATCAGCGGCAATCATTGTTGGTCTGTGGCAAACTGTTTTCGGTGGAATAAGCATGCCTATCTGGTTCAATACGCTTACAGCTTTTGGTATAGGCCCTATCCTCCTACGTGATGTCTACTACCGGATGTATGACATGCCCGTCCCTGATGTGCTTCGGTTTATTATGATGGGCGTAACGATTTGCAGTCTGTTAGGAAGCATTTGCATTCTATACTATCTAATCAAAATAAGTCAATACCTATTACGTGCGTCTACGGATCACAAGCAGCGTACTGTTGGGCTTTTGCTGTTTTCAATAATAGGAATTTACTTTTTGCCGATTGGCTTACAGGTCATCTTTGATCGCTATCTGCTACCAATGCCTGTGCTGTTATTGTGTCTGGTCGGTTTGATTCAGTCCGTTACGTATCAAAAAACAGCAGAACGAATTCTGCCCATACCGCTTTACCTGTCAATTGGCCTGCTCGTGCTTTATTTGAGTTTTAGTGTTATCGCCACACATGACTATTTAGCCCTGAATCGCACTCGCTGGCAAGCGCTCAACAGTATGCTCCAACAAGGTATCCAGCCAGATGAAATAGACGGTGGGCTTGAATTTAATGGCTGGTATTTATACAGCGCGTCATATAAGCCCACACCCGATAAAAGTTGGTGGTGGGTGCACAACGATACGTACGTAGCGGGTGCTAGTGTGCTTCCGGGTTATATGCTTTATAAAAAGCAAAAAGTAAATACCTGGTTTCCGTGGGGAATTCAGCAGATTGCTATTGGGAAGAAAAGCCAGTCTGGACGTATAACCCGACTTAACAATCCATATTCAACCAACTGATACGTGCTTCGAAGGGCTCTTCTACCGTATTCGTCAAATTGAGCAGATTTTCCCTGTGTTCAATGCTTCGTTATTAAGCGGAACGGATGTAAAGAAGAGTACCCATCTTTGGGCGATATTCACTACTTTTGCGGCCAAGTTTTAGTATCGTTCTCAATCGTTTATAACCAAGTCCAATGGAAAAAATTAAGGTAGCGAATCCGGTTGTCGAACTGGATGGCGACGAAATGACCCGTATCATCTGGAAGTTCATCAAAGACAAGCTGATTCTGCCCTACGTAGACGTTGATATTAAATATTACGACCTCGGCATCGAATACCGCGACGAAACCAACGACCAGGTAACGATTGACGCGGCTAATGCCATTAAACAGTACGGTGTCGGTATCAAATGCGCCACCATTACGCCCGACGAAGATCGCGTTAAAGAATTCAACCTTAAGCAAATGTGGAAGTCGCCCAATGGCACGATCCGCAATATTCTGGACGGTACTGTATTCCGTGAGCCAATCGTAATGAGCAACGTACCACGGTTAGTAACCAACTGGACAGCGCCAATCATTGTCGGCCGCCACGCATTTGGTGATCAGTACCGGGCAACCGATTTTTTGGTGCCGGGTGCAGGTAAACTGACGATGAAGTTCGAAGGTGAAGACGGTACCGTACAGGAATACGAAGTGTTTAACTTCAAAGGTCCGGGCGTAGCGATGGGCATGTACAACGTTGACGAGTCGATACGTGGCTTTGCACTGGCTTGTTTCAACATGGCTCTTCAGAAAGGCTGGCCGCTGTACCTGTCGACCAAAAACACCATCCTGAAAAAATACGACGGTCGGTTTAAAGATATCTTCCAGGAAATTTACGAAGGGCAATTCAAGGCCAAAGGTGTTCATTACGAACACCGCCTGATCGACGACATGGTGGCTTCGGCGCTGAAATGGAACGGCAATTTCGTATGGGCCTGCAAAAACTACGATGGCGACGTACAGTCGGATACCGTAGCGCAAGGATTTGGCTCGCTGGGGCTGATGACCTCAGTGCTGGTTACGCCCGATGGCAACACGATGGAAGCTGAAGCGGCACACGGAACCGTAACGCGCCACTACCGCGAGTATCAAAAAGGAAATAAAACCTCGACCAACCCCATTGCATCAATTTATGCCTGGACACGTGGTCTGGCCTTTCGCGGCAAACTCGACGGAAACAAAGAACTGATCGATTTCTGCAATGCACTGGAGCAAGTTTGCGTTGAGACTGTTGAAAGTGGTAAAATGACCAAAGACCTGGCGCTATCGGCTTTCCCAAGCGATACAAAACTGGTGGCTGGTGAACATTACCTGAACACAGAAGATTTCCTCGAAGCGTTGGATGAGAATCTGAAAGCAAAGCTTGCTTAATCAGAATTTGACGTAGCAGTTTATAAACAGTGCCACCTTATCAAAGTAGGGTGGCACTGTTCTTTTCTTTTCCCGGTAAACCTTATTGATTAGCTATGAAAAAGATACTTTTGGGTGTGGTATTGACGCTGCTGTCGATGGCTACGTATGCCAACACGTTAACGAATGAACCTCCTAAGAAAAAAATGAAAACAGACGTAGTACAGCACATTGTGCTTTTTAAGTTTAAGCCCGAAACGACGCCTGAGAAATTAAAAGAGATATTGGCTGCTTTTGAAGGATTGCCTTCAAAAATCAAAGAAATCAAAGGGTTTCAGTGGGGAACAAACAATAGCCCCGAGAACCATGCCCATGGGCTGACCCATGCCTTTATTCTGACGTTCGATTCGGAAAAAGATCGGGACAACTACCTCCCTCATCCGGCTCACAAGGACTTTGGTAAAATTGTTGGGCCGTGGCTGGCTGATCTGACCGTTGTCGATTTTACCAATCAGGCCGGGCCACGCTAGGCGAAATAGGAAGATAAGGGAGCGAAAACTTACATTTCGCTCCCTTATCAATTAATAATTCAATTAGAATCAGACACACGCCCACTTTTGTTTTTCTATTCCAGAGGCTGACCTCCGTTTGGAGATCATTGTTCGTAAAGCTACTTTCTAATCCGGTGGGGGCATAATAACGATGTGGTCGTTCTCGTCGCGCTCGATATGCAATTCAGGATTCGCCAGACAAAATGCATACAGTTCGTCCGAAAACACATTGATATTCGGCGGTATCGTTAGTGTGATGGCCTGCATACACGTTTTTTGTTTTATCAGATATAACAAAAAAGAGGATAGGCGCAAAAAAGAGCCTTGATAACCTAACGTAATAGATTCGGTTTATCAAGGCTCCCCAATTCGTTTCATCTTTTTATTTTACCGCTGTCTCGGCCGGAACGCCACCCGGTAGCAGCCCTTTCCGTCTCAGCAGCGCATCGGTAAAGCGCAGATCATTTTCGCTGTTGAAAATACTGAAGGGCAAATAGATAAACTGCGCTTTGGATAAGCCTTTCGTTACGGTTTTGGCAAACCAGTTTGCTTTTACGTTGTTCAGCGCATCGCCACTATCCAGAAACAGGATGTAAGCGTCTTTGTCCTTAATTACACTGTCGATCTGGGCCCATTTCAGAATCCCGCCTTCTTTGGCATTGATACGCATCAGAATCTGGCGGCTGTCGATCTCATAGATGTATTTCTGAAACAGGGCTTTGCTTTGTTCCATCTGCGAGATCCCTGTAATCTGGACGGCCCAAAACAATACGTAGAGGACTGTAAGCAGTACAATGACAATATAAATCCAGTAATTTGGGTAAACGTTTGTCAGGTTCAGAACTACATTTAGAATAATTAGAGCCAGGGGGACGAACGCCCACTTCCAGTTTTCCTTAACCCACTGCCGAAGGGCAATATTAATATACGTTTTTTGGTCTAACGCGTACTTTTTTGTCTTAACAATCATAGCTACTTCTACATGAACAGACAAAGATACGGTGATTTAGAATCTGTAATTGTATTTCCTTGACGAACTGCTTTTTCCCATCTTTACAGCGTCAAAAAATCTTACATTCCAGCATGACTACGGCCGCATCGACGCTTGTTCTGAATGCCGAACAGATTCGCCAGAAAATCAGACGAATCGCTGTTCAGATTT
>NZ_JBMDWV010000086.1:0-11199 GCF_048594605.1 Spirosoma sp. | reverse complement strand
TGGTCGCTCGCCTGCGGGAAGCTGTTTTTAGCCGGACGGTTGACTTACACCTGGGTTTTTTCTCCAACGAACGAAAAGGGAACCTGATTTCCCGTATTACAACCGACGTTCAGGAGGTGGAGAACTCCATTGCCAATACGTTATCGGCTGCCTCGAAAGAAGTGTTTCTGCTCATTGGTTACATTATTGCATTGTTGAGCATTTCTGTTAAGCTAACTCTGTTCGCCATTGTTGTTATTCCAATTTCGGGCGGCTTTATCGCTACGCTTGTCCGACGCATGAAGCGGGATGCGCAGGAAGGGCAGCAGCGTTTGAGCGGATTGGTCAGTTTGCTGGACGAGACATTTGGCGGCATGCGCGTTGTAAAAGGATTTGTAGCCGAAGGGTTTATTCTGGATAAATTCCGGCGCGAAAATGAAGGCTACCGTAACGCGATACGTTCGCTGGCTAATCGGCGGGAAATGGCTTCCCCATTTTCAGAGGTCATGGGCGTAGCGGTGGTTGCCGGGATTCTGCTTTACGGCGGTACGCTGGTACTAAATGGACAGTCGGACCTGACGGCGGCTCAGTTCATTGCGTACATTGCTATTTTCTCGCAGGTGACTCGCCCGGCCAAAGATATTTCCAATGCCTTTAGCGGCTCACAGCGTGGACTGGCGTCGGGTGAGCGCGTGCTTGAGCTGATTGACACCAAACCCAACGTTCAGGATAGGCCTGATGCGCAGACGCTTACTACGTTCCAGAATAAAATTTCGGTTCAGAACGTGTCGTTCGCGTACACTGCCGATGCACCGGTGCTACGTGATATTAGTTTCGAACTCTCGAAAGGAAAAACGATTGCCCTTGTTGGATCATCAGGTGGGGGAAAATCAACGATTGCCGATCTGATTCCGCGATTCTACGATCCAACAGCAGGCCGAATTTTAATCGACGGAATTGATCTTCGTGACTGCACGATGGCGTCGTTACGTGGCCAGATGGGAATTGTTACGCAGGAGAGTATTCTGTTCAACGATACTATTTTTAACAACATCGCGTTTGGCAGTGCCGCATCAGAAGCCGACGTAATGGAAGCCGCCCGAATTGCCAATGCACATGATTTTATTATGGCGCAGCCCGATGGGTATGAAACGATTATCGGCGACCGGGGTGGAAAATTGTCGGGAGGCCAACGTCAACGTATCAGTATTGCCCGCGCTATTCTGAAAAACCCACCGATTCTGATTCTTGACGAAGCTACTTCCGCCCTTGATACGGAGTCAGAAAAACTCGTTCAGGAAGCGTTAACGCGCCTGATGACGAACCGGACGACGCTCGTTATCGCCCACCGACTCAGTACGATTCAACATGCCGATGAGATTCTGGTTGTCAATCAGGGACGTATCGTTGAGCGGGGGCGGCACGATGAATTGCTGTCGATGGATGAAGGTTTTTACCGGAAATTAAACATGATGCAGAGCGTTTAAGCGCACCAGTATTTTGGTTTAATCCTTAACTTAGGCAAATCGACCGTAACGAACGATGTATCCAATGATAAAAGGAACGGCACTGGATTTATATCTGAGTAGGGGTTATTTTCGAATGCAACAGGACATTTTTACGTGCCAGTTTGTGCTTTTCGACGATAGGCTCTGTTCCGTGCACTGGTTACGTATCGTGTTGCCAAAGGTTACCTATGGACCAAAGCAACTAAGGCTTCTCCGCATCAACGAAAAGTTTTCAGTAGACGTAAAACCGTTTACATTATCGGGTGAAATCGAAGCTCTTTATTCACTGTATAGGGATTCTATCGATTTTGACGCGCCTGCGTCGGTCGAAGCGTGCCTGCTGGATGGAGCAACACAGTCTATATTTAATACATACGTTGTTGAAGTTCGGGATGGTGGCCAATTGATTGCGGCTGGTATTTTCGATAATGGCTCACGAAGTATTGCGGGCATTATGAACTTTTACCATCCGGATTATCGAAAACAAAGCCTGGGTAAATACCTGATACTGCAAAAAATAAATTATGCTCAACGCCAGCAGAAAATGTATTATTATCCGGGTTATCTGGTCAGAAACTACCCTAAATTTGACTATAAACTATTCGCCTGCGAGTCGGCTACTGAAGTTTTCGATAGCATGAGTGGTAAATGGCTTCCTTTCTCCTGGGAAACGGTAAATAGGCTAGCTGGCGATTAAGAGCAGTGTGTCAGCTAGCTTTTTTAGCATTATTTACTCACCGTGATTGTCCATTCCGGACCGCTAAAAATCTTGTACTTTTCCGAAAAACTCCCCTGATTAACGGCCAGCGAAAAATTTAACAGGCTATTGCTATACGCTACGTCCTCGCCAAGAGGAGCTTCCCCGAACGTATTAACCCACCGGACCGACTTGTCGTAAAGGAGTTCATCATTTTTGAAAATCTGAATACGTAACGCTGCACCCGGCTTGACCCCCAGTTTTTCGACCAATGTTTTAGGAATATTACTCCACACATTACCGTACTGAACATCCAGTATCGGAATATTTCCCTTAACAACGCCATTGGCGTAATCGGCTTTCTGATAGGGTAAACGGACAACGTCGTTTGGTAGTTTTGGACCTACCTGATCAAAACGGATGGTGTGCGAAGCCAATCGGGCAGCTGTATACGCATACACGTCACGCCCGTGGAAGGTGTACGATTCATTTGAGTTTCTGCGTCGATTGATCGCTTCATTGATTTGGCGGATTTCACGAATACCCACATGTTCGGCGAGTAACGTTAGTGTGCCATTATCAGGCGTTACTACGTAGTGTCCTGAATTCGTCAGCATAACCACAGAATGCCGTTCAGTACCGACGCCCGAATCGCAGACGGAAACAAATACGGTTCCTTTCGGATAATACGGAACCGTCTGGTGGAGTCGGTAAGCCGCTTCCCAGATGTTATACGCCGGAATTTCGTGGGTCAAATCAAACAGTTTGAGGTTGGGCGATACGTCCAGTGCTACGCCTTTCATGGCCGAAACGGCTCCGTCCTTTAAGCCAAAGTCAGATTGAAACACGACAATACCGTTCTGTGCCTTAGCTAATGGTTTTACGAAAAGGGCCAATAGAATAAATCCATAAACGATACGCATAAGACCATACTTAAAGTTGTGACGAACGATGGGATTTTAAAACGAATGCTAAATGCAATAGCACCTGTCGAGCCAGCTTAGTAGTCAAGTGATTTCAAACTGGTAAAAAGCAGAATGCTTATGCCCGCTTTACTAACAAGGTCGATAAGAGTAAAACTAATGTGAATCCAACTGAAATCAATAGGAGTTACCGTCAGAAAATAACCCAGTAAATAAATACCCCAGCACGTAGCCGTTGTCTGAGCTGCCAGCCGGAAGGTGCGTTGAGAAACAGGTTCGCTATTTGGACCGTATTGTTTCCAGAGCCGATAGAGCGCAAAAAGAACGAATACGTAGTCGATTGTCGCAATAAGGCCCCAGGTAACTTTCATACTAGCCTGGATCTCATTATCAAATGAGAGCTGCTGATGGCCTATATAACTCGCAAAAAATAGGAACGAAGCGGACATCAATAAACCGGCAAGCGTTCGTTTGATATCGGCTAGCCGTACGTTAAGCACTGAAACGATTTGAATAAGCAGCAGTGGAGCTGTTATAAACCAGTCGATGTATCGAAATTGTCCAATCTGGTTATACGATTCGCGAAGGAGCGTCAGTCGATCATCAGGATTCGTTACCGAAACTAGCTCAGCCAGCGTATCGCGGTAGTAGGATTGAATCAAATAATAAGAGAGTCCGGCTATGGCTGCAATAGTGGCGGCTAAAGCATACCTGACACGTCGATCGGAATGGCTGTTTGGGAGCAGCGCCGAAGCAAAAATGAAATTACCGGCAAAAACAAACATGGCCACGACTAAGAAAAAGTACGTGACCATTGGCAGAAGTCCAACAGTACCGGCTGTTGGAATAAACGTATGGGTTACTTCCATGAATACAGTAATGGTCGGCCTGAATATACGGCCATTACTGTATTCATGTTGAAATGCACTTTATTATTTAGGCTGTTGCGCTTTCATAGTAGCGATTTGCTGCTTGGACTTGTCGACCATTTGCTGTGCATACGCTTTCAGCGTCGCGTTGTTACCGTACTGCAAATACGTAGTAGCCATGTCGATCGCATCTTGGCGCTGATCCATCAGCAAGGTTGAAAAGTTTTTGTCCAGGTCACTCGTCAGTTTATCACTGGAACCGGTTTGCTGCAGCTTCAGGCTCATCGCTTCCACGTTTCTGCTTTGCGCCTGCGTATAAGCCTGACTCGGACGCGTTGGTTTGAGTTGTCGCATGGTTGCGTCTATTTGCGTAATGTCGGCTTCAATTGTTGGGAGCATAGTTTTCGCCATGTTCACCATATTCGGGTCCTTGCCATTCTGAATTTCTGCTTTCAGCAAATCCTGTATGCCTTGCGTGTGTGCTTTAGCCTGGAAAGCGTAGTCAAAATCGGGATCGCCAGTTGCTACCAGCTTTTTCAGTTTTGTAATGCTCTGCTGTAACGGAGTCAGAAGCATTGATTTGGCAGGATCAGCAGCCGTTGTGGCGGCTGTAGAGCCGGTAGATGTCGATTGCGCACAAGCGGCCAACGAACTGCCAGAAAGTAGGGCAACCACTGCCCAGATGGATAGATTGGATTGTAGCGTTTTCATAGTAGGAATTTTTTCGTCGGGCTCCGCGCCAAATTTGGTACGAAGCCTAGTGTTAAATTAAGGTTGTTACGTACTAAAGACAAAAATGAACAGAGAAGGTTTATTTATGAGTACGTTGATTTGTAGGTTTTTATGCCAGAATATATTTTGCCCTTCAACAAAAAAGGGCCTTAGTGGCCCTTTTGATAATAAAACAATAAGGAAAATTACAACCGGATAATCTCAGCGCCAATAGCATTCAGGCGTGTATCGATGTTCTGATAGCCCCGGTCAATCTGTTCGATGCTGTCGATAATGCTGGTACCTTTGGCCGACATAGCCGCGATCAATAGCGCAACTCCCGCCCGGATATCTGGCGACGACATGCGAATCCCTTTCAGCGAAACCTGACGATTTAAGCCAACAACCGTAGCGCGGTGTGGATCGCAGAGAATCATCTGAGCCCCCATATCGATCAGGTTGTCCACGAAAAACAAACGGCTTTCAAACATTTTCTGATGAATCAGCAAGGTTCCCTGCGCCTGTACAGCCGTAACGAGCACAATGCTGAGTAGATCAGGTGTAAAGCCGGGCCAGGGTGCATCGGCCACCGTCATCATCCCCCCGTCCAGGAACGTATCGATCTGATAACGCTCCTGTGCCGGAATGAAAATATCATCGCCCCTGAATTCCATTTGGATACCCAGCCGCTTAAACTGATCCGGGATGATACCTAATTCCGGAATTCGGCAGTTTTTGATTGTAATCTCAGACTGAGTCATAGCGGCCATGCCGATGAATGACCCAATTTCGATCATATCGGGCAGCATCGTATGCTCGGTCCCTTTCAACTCAGTTACACCTTCAACAGTAAGCAGATTTGAGCCGACTCCCGAAATTTTGGCCCCCATCGAGTTAAGCATCTTACTCAATTGCTGAAGATAGGGCTCACAGGCAGCATTATAAATGGTGGTGGTGCCCTCGGCCATTACGGCAGCCATCAATACGTTAGCCGTACCCGTTACGGACGCTTCATCGAGAAGCATGTACGTACCCCGCAGATTGCTGGCGTCAACCTGATAATAACCACCATCGTTGGCGTCGTAATTAAACTGAGCACCTAATTTTTCGAAACCCAGAAAGTGCGTATCTAACCGCCGACGACCTATTTTGTCGCCACCAGGACGGGGAATACGTCCTTTTTTGAAACGAGCCAGCATTGGCCCTAGCAGCATAACCGAACCACGGAGGGCAGCGGCCTTACGTTTATAGGTTTCAGATTCCAGATAATCCAGATTAACATCGCTAGCCTGAAACCGGTAAGCACCTTCGCCAATTTTTGTTACCCAGACGCCTAAATCTCCCAGCAAATCAATGAGTTGATTGACGTCACGGATATTTGGAATATTATAAATCGTAACGGGTTCTTTGGTCAATAATACGGCGCAGAGAATCTGCAGGGCTTCGTTTTTGGCGCCCTGTGGAATGAGTTCTCCTTTTAGTTTGCGCCCTCCTGTAATTTGAAAAGATGCCATTTAGGAAATAAATAAATGAAGTAAAATGAATCTTGAAGAGTAAAAAATGAATGATCGCCTAACGATACGTAAAGCATTATTCATTTTTTACTCTTCAAGATTCATTAAAAAGCTTACCGTCTCCGACGTTGTCCGTCGTTTCGGTTGTTGCCAGGCCGCGGGCCTTGTTGGCCACCATCCCGGTTACCAAAATTGCGGCCGTTATCGTTGCGGTTACGTCCCTGCTGGCCGCCATCCCGCCGGTTACCAAAATTTCGTTGCTGGCCTAAATTGTTATTCGGGCGCCCCTGATTTGGTCCCGAACGCTGGTTTCCATCGCGGTCATTACGGTAATTAGGAGTACGCTGGGGCTGATCGCCAGTGCGCTCTCTCGGCGTCGATTCGACAAGACCCTGCTCCCGAATCAATTTAATATCTTCGTAAAGTTGCCCGTCTGAAAGCTCGACAAGACTCTGATAGATCGTTTCGTCCTCAACGGATTCTTTATTCCATGCCTGATAAAATGTGCGCATCAGGCGGGTGAGGTAGGAAACAAAGGCACGCCGTTCGTCAGCATCTTCCAAAGCGACAGCTTTGGCAACTAATAAATCGACATTACGGCCGAAATGTTTAAACTTCAGATGATGCGTATTATAAGGAACCCTTTGCGGTTTTTTGCCAAGCGCTTCTTCTGATGGCGGAGGATAAGGGCTATCAACATCTAACGTAAAACCAGACATGATGTATAGGTCATCCCACAACTTGTTGTAGTAATCCTGCCCGTCCTTCATGTTGGGGTGGATTTGCCGCATCAGCTCAATCAGGATGTGTGCGTAGCGGGTACGCTTCTCCCGATCTTCAATGTTGACCATGTTGTCAACTAGCTTTTGGATACTACTGCCGTATTCTTTCAAGAGCCTTGCTTGATTTATAATTGTAAAGAACAAAAGTACGAAGAAAGAAGCAGGGGACAAGGGCTATGAACACGCTACGTTCGTAAGCGGAAGCCCATTAGAAATAGTACCTTTGTCGCCTTAATTCTCTTTATCCTATGCTTGCTGCTCCACGTTCCTGGCTGTCTATCTATCGCACAGAAATTGCGGATACACTCCGGTTAAGCATTCCAATTATTATTGCTCAATTAGGCGTTGTCTTGATGGGGGTGACGGATAATCTGTTTGTCGGACGTTTGTTAGGCGCGGTGTCTCTGGGTGCGGCCGGACTGGCAAATTCTTTGTCCTTTCTGCTGTCCGGAATTGGTGTTGGTGCTTTACCAGTGGTGGCGGCTTTGGTGTCGAAGGCCCGTAGTCAGAACGACCCCGCTACGATTAACCGTTTGTTTCGTGCAGGCTTACAAGTAGCTTTATTATTAAGTGTTACGTTAGGCGGTTTATCTTTAGTGCTAGCCTATAATTTTGATCTGTTTGGGCAGACGCCTGAGGTGACGCGGCTGGCTCGTGATTTTATGCTGATTCTAAGCGCGTCAGTTCTGCCTCTGTTAATTTTTGTAGCTGCTCGTCAGCTCTGCGATGGCCTTCGCTATCCGCGCGTAGCTATGGCGATTACGCTCTCTGCACTACTTATCAACGCTGTTTTTAACTACGTATTGATTCAGGGTGTTGGGCCATTTCCGGCGCTGGGGCTAATGGGTTCGGCCCTTTCTACGCTCATATCAAGAGTATTTATGGCCAGCGCAATGCTGCTGTATATTTATAAAGCGGAGCGTTTTAAAGCTTATATGCAGCCCGATTTTCGTTCGTTGCCCACGACCGGTGATGTCTGGACGATTTTGCGGCTTGGGGTTCCGGGTGGTCTCACGTTTTTCTTTGAAATCGCTACGTTCTCGCTGGCTGTCGTTATTGTGGGCTGGCTTGGCGAAGATCAGCTGGCCGCCCATCAGATTGCTATCAATATGGCGTCTGTTACGTATATGATGGCAACAGGCATCTCGTCGGCGGCAGCCATTCGGGTTAGCGCAGCGGTTGGCCGAGGTAGCCAGGAGGGCGTTTTAAAAGCGGGGATAGCAGCTTTCCTATTGTCGGTTAGTTTTATGAGCCTGGCGGCTCTGCTCTTCCTGACAGCGAATGACTGGCTGGTTACACTCTATATCCGTGATAGTCCTGCCGTTATGACAATCGCAGCTTCGCTGGTAATTATGGCTGGCTTCTTTCAGTTATCGGATGGAGTTCAGGTGGTAGCGCTGGGCGGATTACGAGGCTTGGCGGATGTAAACGTACCAACGTTGATCACGCTGTTTGCTTACTGGGTTGTTGCGTTGCCGTTGAGCTACGTACTGGCTTTTCCGTTTAAGATGGATGCCATTGGCGTCTGGATTGGTTTGCTGGCTGGTCTCACAATGGCGGCCGTGCTGCTAACCTGGCGATTTTTCCGGAGAGTTAAGCGAACAAATCTGCCCACGCAAACCGGGCAGGAATGGACTGCGTCTGCTGTATAAGCGTTACGTTAGCGCATACGCTCCAGCAATTCCGACCGCGTTGGTCGGTCAGTCATCAATTCATAAGCAATGCCCTCATTGTCGAGATGATTCATAAAGGATTGATAATTGTCTTTTTCAATTGAGAAGACAAGCCAATTGTCGTAAGGTTCATTGAACAGTTCAACTTCGGTTAAGAGAGCGCGTTTTTGCAAAGCCTGATATTGAGCCGTTTCAAGTGCGTTCTGTTTGATAAGGAAATACCACATAAAGAGAGAATCTTACTGTACCTTTAAAACGAAAAACCCGCGCAACAGTTCGATGCACGGGTTTTTACGTATTACAATCTAATGACCTATTTGTTCACTGCCAGAATGTAATCGGCCAACACTAAGCCTGCTTCATTCAGATACAGATCTTTTTTCTTCTTGGGAGCATTTGGCGAAGGCGTTCCCGTTTCATCAACCGGAGCACTTACCTGCGATACTTTACTTGCCGCAGCCCGTTTTCGTTCGGCTTCCTCGCGCTCTTTCCGGCGTTTCGTCTCCTGTAATGAAACAACGGTGTTTTCTTTCGCCTTCTTGAAATCAGCCAGGTCTTGAGCTAACTGCTTCAGTTCGGGGTCAGATTTAAGCCGCTGATCGAATCGGTCGCGCAGGCGAGCCAGAATTTTATCATCAATGCCTCTTGACTGTTCATAGCGAGTCGAGTTAATCTGATCCCAGGGTAGCGCGCTTTTTTGAGAACTTTCACCGTATTCTTCTGCTGAAAAAGCCGACGGCAACTCAATATCGGGCGTTACACCTTTGTGCTGTGTGCTGCTTCCGTTAATCCGGTAAAATTTCTGAATCGTCATTTTTACCTGACCAACTTTCTCGGGCTCTTTGGGCAACCATCTGTTCAGATCAACCAACGTTTGTACGGTTCCCTTACCAAAGGTCTGGCCACCGATAATTATGCCACGTTTGTAATCCTGAATAGCCGCTGCAAAAATTTCTGAAGCTGATGCGCTGAAGCGGTTTACCAGAACGGCCATTGGCCCATCGTACGTAACAGATGGATCTGGATCGGTATAAACTTCGGTTTCGCCGGTCGATTCGCGCACCTGCACAACTGGACCTTTCGGGATAAATAATCCTGTCAGATCAATGGCTTCAGTAAGCGAACCACCTCCATTGTCCCGCAAATCAATGACAATACCGTCAACTTTATCCGCTTTCAGCTCGTCAATAAACTTCTTTACATCGCTGGTTGTGCTGCTGAACCCTTGTTCGTGCTTGCGGGCACCTTCAAAGTCGCGATAGAACATTGGAATATTGATTACCCCAATTTTGAAAGCCTTTCCATTGTCCGAGACCTCAATTACTTCCTTCTTAGCCCGTTGCTCTTCCAGTTTTATCTTTTCACGTACCAGCCGAATTTCTTTTGGCGGGGCACCTGCCAGCGCATCCGGTGATACTACGTGTAATCGAACTACGGTTCCTTTTGGACCTTTAATAAGCTTGACGACTTCATCGACCTGCCAGTTCATCGTATTAACGATTGGACCATTATCGCCTTGAGCGACACCGGCAATTTTATCGTTCACTTTAAGCAAATTGCTTTTGAAGGCAGGCCCGCCAGGCAGAACACTGGTGATTTTGATGTAATCTCCATCTTCCTGAAGCATAGCACCGATCCCTTCCAGCGACTGGCTCATCTCCTGATTGAAACGATCCGCGTTGGTCGGAGAATAATAATTAGTGTGTGGGTCAAGCGCTTCGGCAAACGAGTTCATATAAATCTGGAACACGTCGTCGCTTTTTATCCGATTTAGAGCTTTGTCGAGATTAGTATAGCGCTGCTTCATGGTTACCGCCACTGCACTATCCGATCGATTGCCCAGCCGCAACTCTAACTCCTGATTTTTTAGAATTTTCCGCCACAAATCGTTCTGTTCTTCGACAGTTTTAGGCCAAGGGGCTTTTTCCCGGTCCGTATTAAAGTTTTCGTCGGCCGTGAACGTAAAAGGCGTATTTAATTGGGACTTAATGAATTCACTACGTTCCTTATACCGCTGGCGAAAAATATTATACAGATCAAAAGCGGCCGTCAGGTCTCCATTGATCAGCGCATCGTCAATCTGATAACGATATTTCTCAAAGGCCGCTACGTCAGATGCTAACAGGTATGTTTTGTTACCATCAACTTCCTTGAGGTAATTGTCCCACACAACCGACGACAGCGAATCATTGAGCCGTACCTTACGGTAGTGGTATTGGGTTAATATTTTAGCCACCAGGGCCTCCACTTTCTCCTGTGAGATGGACGGCTTTAAATCATCTGCGGCCGATGAGATGGGCGACATTTTTCGCGTTGCGCCATTTAATGCGGACGCTCCCGAAGGCGAATCCGGCTGAAAGCTCAGCATCAGCACGGGCACAAGGGTTACCAGATACTTCTTCATCTATACTACCCAGGTTAATTGTGGCTGAACGATTGAGTAATTGAGTGTACGTTCTTTATCAGTTACATATTTTTCACTCGGTTACTCAATCGCTTAGTCCTCATTGTTTAACAATATCAAGCAACTCTACGTCGAATAC
>NZ_JBMDWV010000085.1:0-9412 GCF_048594605.1 Spirosoma sp. | reverse complement strand
CGGCTGAGGAATCAGAAAATCGGATTTATTGTCCAGAGCTTCCATCTGATCAACGACTTGTCGGTGCTCGATAACGTAGAGATTCCGCTACTGTATCGTTCGGCCAATGGTAAACCGCGTCAGGATTATGCGAAAGATGCGCTGATGAAAGTGGGGCTGAGCAATCGGATGAAACATTTTCCGAAGCAACTGTCGGGTGGGCAGAAACAGCGCGTCGCCATTGCCCGCGCCATCGTCGGCAATCCCGATATCATCCTGGCCGATGAGCCAACCGGCAATCTCGACAGCGCAATGGGTAACGAAATCATGAACATTCTGCAGCAACTCAACGACGATGGCGCTACCATCGTAATGGTTACGCACGACGAACAAATGGCCAAACGTACGCATCGGCTGGTGAGGCTCTTTGACGGGACACAGGTGTTGTAAAGGTTGAATGATAGAGTTATTGAATGATAGAATAGCTGGCGCATAAAACCATTTTATCAATCATTCAAAATTCTATCATTCAATCACTCTATCATTCAAAACTATGCTACTTAACTACATCAAAATTGCCTGGAAGGTGTTGCTGCGGCATCCGTTCTACACCTTCATTACGTTGTTCGGAATCAGTCTCACGCTGACGGTGCTGATGGTCCTGACGTCGTTTCTGGATCACCTGTTCGGAACGCATTATCCCGAAACGAAACGGGATCGGTCGCTTTACATCATGCAGATGGTGCAACGCGATTCTGCACGCTCAGGGCGGAATACAGGGCCAATGAGTTTCAAGTTCCTGACGAACTTCGCTAAAACGCTGAAAACGCCCGAACGTGTTACCATTTGCACATTTTACAATACGTCGAACGCCTACGTGGGTTCGCAGAAAATCAAGCTCAATACCAAATTTACGGATGCCGATTTCTGGCGCATTATGGACTTTGAGTTTCTGGAAGGAAAGCCGTACAATGAGCAGAACATCGCCAACGGCGAGTACGTAGCGGTGATTAACGATGATCTGAAGAAACAATATTTTGGCAACAGCGCCGAATCGGTTGTCGGTAAAAACATTGATGTTGAGAATGTTAACTACAGAGTCATTGGCGTAGTGAAAGGAAGCCCGGCAACACGTCCATTTACGTATGCCGATGTTTACTTTCCCTACAATGCGCCTAAGAGCAATTACCAGGAGGAAGGTATGCGGGGGAATTTTGTTAGTGTCATTCTTGCCAAAAAGAAGGCTGACATGCCCGCCATTCAGGAGGAGTTTCAGAGTCGGATAAACCGGATTCCGGTTCCAGGTGTACAAAACGGGTGGAAATATTATTCCGTAGAGGTAAAATCTGAACCCTACGCCGAAAACTTCATTGGAACGATTCTGGATGGGGGGCCTGGTCTGAAATCCATTTTCTACGGCATCATTTTCTTTGTGGTGTTTATGCTGCTGGGGTTACCGGCCATCAATCTGGTCAATGTCAACGTCAGCCGCATTATGGAGCGCGGTTCAGAAATCGGTGTTCGTAAAGCGTTCGGCGCACCCGTCCGCACGCTGGTCTGGCAATTTATCGTCGAAAATATTTTCATTACGTTTATCGGCGGTGCCATTGCGTTAGTCCTGACGCTGCTCGTTATCAACCTGATCAACAGCAGCGGCTGGATTGCCTATGCTGACCTGACCATCAACCTGAGTGTATTCATGATCAGTATGCTCGTTTGCCTGCTGTTCGGATTCCTGTCGGGTGTGCTTCCCGCACTACGTATGTCGAAACTAACCATTGCTGAAGCGCTAAAAGCTTAATTTTCAATGACTGAATGATAGAATGAGCGAGTATTTTCTCGTTCAGCCCATTCTATCATTCACTCATTCTATCATTCAACATTGCTATGCTAAGTCATCTGTTTAAACTCATCTGGAATAAGAAAAAAGCCCATACACTGCTGATTGTAGAAATCTGGGCTTCGTTTATGGTATTATTTGGCCTGGCCACCCTGATTGTGATAAACGTCGGGAATTACCGGGAGCCAATCGGATTTTCGTACGAAAACGTCTGGGCCATTGGTCTAAGAAACAATCAGGATACGACCGACGTAGCAGCCAAATTACAACGTATTGTTCAGCGTCTGAAAGCTTACCCTGATGTCGAATCTGTGTCGCGGATGAGCAGTAATTTCCCGTTTTCGGCGAGCCAGATGAGTAACAGCTTCGAATACAACAAGCGTAGCACGCAGGCCGACAGCTACGTAGCGGACGAGAATTTTGCGAAAACGCTTGATATATCGGTTCCTAATGGGAAATGGTTTCAGTCTGCCGACAGTGTCGGGAAATATAAACCCGTTGTGATTAATCAAAAAATGAAGGAAGAACTATTTAGTGATGAAAATCCGCTGGGGAAAATCGTCAGTAAAGAATACAAAGTGGTAGGGACGATCGATAACTTTAAAGCGAAAGGTGAATTTATGACGAATAAACCCGCCATTTTTCAACTGGTAGATGCCAACGATGCCTGGACCAATACCATACTTATCAAAGTGAAGCCCGGAACGGATGCCGAGTTTGAAGCCAAAGTGGTAAAGGACATTGCTCTGATGGTAACGGGCTGGAGTGTAGAAGTCGATTACCTGACGGATTCGCGAAAAAATCAGCATAATCTGGTGCTCGTGCCCGTCATTATTGCTTCCATCATCTCCATTTTTCTGTTGATTAACGTAGCGCTTGGTTTGTTCGGTGTATTGAACCTGAGCATTGCCAAACGCCGGGGCGAAATCGGATTACGTCGGGCCATTGGGGCCACAGGCAGCGGTATTTCGGGTCAGTTCGTCGGCGAAATCTGGGTACTCGCTACGTTCGCCATGCTGATCGGCCTGCTCTTTGCCGCCCAATTTCCGTTACTAAATGTCTTTGATGTGCAAACCGGTGTTTACGTAACAGCCATTTTCCTGGCAGTGCTGATTATTTACGGCATCGTTACGTTATGCGCCTTATTTCCCAGTCGTCAGGCCGCATTAATTCAGCCCGCCACAGCCTTGCATGAAGAGTAGAGACCGCACCGGCGGACCGGCAATACCTTGCGTCTCATTCGCGTCAGCAAAAGCAGGCGTCAACCAATTATTTGCTTATAAATTTGCGTAACGATTGTACATCGTTTATGATCAACCAAAAACCATCCGGTCAGGAGACACAACGTATTGCGTCTCTACTGGTTATCGACGACGATATTGCTGTTCAGACTTCACTTTCGCTGCTTTTCAGGAAAGAAGGGTTTGCCGTGCGTGTCGCGGACGGACCCTTCGAGACGTTTGAGGTACTGGACGAACAGACGCCGGAGGTGATTCTGCTGGATATGAATTTTTCGGTCGATACGTCGGGCGATGATGGACTGCGACTGCTACGTCGGATTCGGGAGCGGTTGCCGAACGTACCGGTTATTCTGATTACGGGCTGGGGTAGTATCGATCTGGCCGTAGAAGGCATGAAAGCCGGAGCGAAAGATTTCATTACCAAACCCTGGCAGAACGATCACATCGTACAGTCGGTACGTACCGCGCTCAATCTGGCGCAAACCGCACCGACATCGCCTAATCGCCGGAAACTCGACCAGCAATTTCAGTTCGAAAACATTGTTGGCGAAGATCAGCATCTGCTCGATATTCTGACGACTGTCGGGCGCGTAGCACCTACCGATGCTCCCGTACTCATTACGGGCGAAAGCGGTACGGGTAAAGAACTCATTGCCGAAGCCATTCACCAGAACAGTCGGCGCAAACGAAACCCGTTCGTAAAGGTCAATCTCGGCGGCATCTCCAGTACGTTGTTCGAGAGCGAACTGTTCGGGCATGTGCGTGGGGCTTTCACTGACGCTAAATCCGATCGCGTGGGTCGTTTCGAACTGGCCAACAAAGGCTCTATCTTTCTGGACGAAATCGGCGACCTTGACCCCGCCAGTCAGGTTAAACTGCTACGTGTGCTGCAGGATCGGACGTTCGAGCCGCTGGGCAGTAGTAAGTCCCGAACGGTAGATGTGCGGGTTATCTGCGCCACCAACCGGAACCTGGAAGAGATGGTCAGCAAAGGCCTGTTTCGGGAAGATCTGTTTTACCGGATCAACCTCATAACGGTTCGTCTGCCCGCCCTTCGTGAACGTCCTGGTGATATTCCGTTGCTGGTTAACTATTTTGTCAACAACCTGAAAACCATTTACAATCGTCCTGATCTCAAAGTCAGTACGTCGGCGCAGAAATGGCTCAGAAACCTGCCCTTGCCCGGTAATATTCGCCAGCTCAAGAACGTAGTGGAACGTACTGTTTTGCTATCGGCCAACGACGAACTTCAACCCGACGACTTCGCCCAAAACCTCACTCAGCAAAATAACCCCATGCCCTCCGCCGGAATGCCGCACTACCACACCTCGCTTCCCGACATCGGCACAATGACACTGGAAGAAATGGAATACCAGATGATTCAGCGGGCTATGGCGTTTCATCAGAACCGCGTAGCAAAAGTAGCGCGGGCATTGGGCATCACCCGTTTTGCACTCTACCGCCGATTGGAGAAATTTGGCATTCCGTACGAAGATGTGTAGGGCAGAGGGGTAAGGGAGTGGGGCATGGAGGAGGATTGGTTTATAGAGTATTCTATAGCCTAAACCCCATACCCCACACCCTAAGCCCCACGCCCTTACCCCCATTCCCCATGCGCCTAACTTTCCGCACTCGCTATCTGCTTTATATTGTGGCTATTCACGTAGCGATTGCTGGCCTTTTGTTTTTAGTCTTGCGCGAGAACAAACTCGTTTTTATCGCCAGTGAGGCCGGGCTGATCGTTTCCATCATCATCGCTGTCAGCATTTACCGACAGTTTCAGCAGCCAGCCGAGTTCATTGCATCGGGAATTGAAGCCATCCGGGATAAAGATTTCACCGTCAAATTTGTATCGACGGGCAATCAGGAAGTCGATGAGTTGATCACCGTCTATAACCTCATGATCGACCAGCTTCGGCAGGAACGTACAAAACAGATTGAACAGCAGTTTTTTCTGGAAAAACTTGTCGAAGCGGCCCCCATTGCCATCCTGATTTTTGATTTCGACGGACGGATTGCGTCCGTTAATCCGAAGGCCAGTCATCTTTTGTCGATTCAGTCCGACGACGTAGTGGGCAGGCATCTGGACGAAATTGGCTATTCGCTGCTGGCGCAAATGGCCGATATGACCGACGGCGACTCGCGGGTGATGAAACCCAACGGCATTGAAACCTATAAAGTGCTACGTTCCAATTTTATGGATCGGGGCTTTCGTCGGTCGTTTCTGATGATCGAAGAGCTGACGCCCGAAATTCTGGCAACCGAGAAAAAAGCCTATAGCAAAGTGATTCGGATGATGGCGCACGAAGTCAACAACTCCATCGGAGCTGTCAACTCCATTCTCGACGTAACCCAATCCTACGTAGCAGAACCCGACGTTCAGCACGCGCTACGTGTAGCTGTTGAACGAAACGACCGGCTCAATCGCTTCATGCGCCGATTTGCCGACGTAGTGCGCTTACCCCAACCCCAGAAACAACTGGCCGATGTAAGCGAAATTGCCCGCAACGTAGTACAACTGATGCAGCCACAGGCCGAAGCCGTCGGTGTTACGTTGGCAATAACCGTTCACGAAGAAAACCGGCAAGGTGTTGATGTAGAGCAGTTTGAGCAGGTTTTGGTGAACGTGGTGAAAAACGCACTCGAAGCCTGTAAAGCTGGTAATCAGGTAGACATAGTCAGTCGGGCAAACGCTTTGCTCGTTCGTGACGATGGCCAGCCAATTTCCGAAGCGACAGAGGCTAATCTGTTCAATCCGTTTTACAGCACCAAACCCCAGGGGCAGGGAATTGGTCTGACCGTTACGCGCGAAATTCTATTAAATCACGGCTTTACGTTCTCGCTTAAAACCCAACCCGACGGCTGGACCGAGTTTCTGATCGAATTTACTACGTAACTATCGGGCCCGATTTTGTTCTGTTTCGGCGGTCGATTGGCTGCGGTACGTCGCTTTAAGTGGTTTTCCGAACCGATACGTAAGGCTGATGTTAAAACTAGACGTACTATAGGTTCGATTGTAATAGATGTCGGTTTCGCCTACGCTGTAATATCCGGCCCGGTTCGTCTGATGGAAAATATCGTTGGCCGTGAGCCGTAGTTTCCAGGCATTTTTGAAAAAGTCTTTCTCCATCCCAAACGTAACGGTAGCCCGACTTTTGTCGTGGTAAAGCCCGTAATATTTGTCGCCCAGATACCAGGCCAGAAGCTGAAGTTTCACTACGTTCCTGATCGTAAACGTATTGTTGGTATATACGTAAAGCTGCGGTCGGGGTGTAACTAGTTGAAATCCATACTGGTTATCAACAGAATTGCTTTGGCTCAGGGTAATGGTGTTGGTCGTATTCCACCAGTTGATTGTCAGGGTAGTCGATCCGGAAAGAAAGAACGTATTGTCTTTTTCGAGGTTAATGCCTTTAAGTACGTAGCTGTTCGGCCCATCGCCCCGCAAAGCGGCTCCACTAATCGGGTCAATCGTGTAATTGTAGCCCGCGCGGAGGTCAATCAGCTTGTATTTCATCCCGATTTCAAACGAATGAATCTTCTCAGGGCGCAAATTTGGGTTGCCTTGAATCGACGTAAACGGGTCCTGATAAATGACATAGGGATTCAGGGCCTGATATCGGGGTCGGGCGATTTTGGAAACGTAGGACAGTCGGAAATCCAACTCGTCCGAAACCGTTTTCGACAGCGAAAGATTGGGAAACACGCTCAAATAATTTTTCTGTATCACCTGTCCCGATCCAGCGGTTGTGCTCAGGTCATAATACGTCCACTCGCTCCGAAGCCCGGCCCCGAACCGAAGCTGTTTCCCAAGCGATCCTGAATAATTGATATAAGCGGCCGGAATCAATTCGGCGTACGCGAAATGACTGGATAAGTTGGGGTCGAGCTGAAAATCAGTGTCGGCAGCCGCCACCAGAAAATCTGTCCCTGACGTAGTATGTGCATACGTGAATTTAAATCCTGTTTCGAGCTTTTTACTGGCACGTAGCATCCTGGTGTAATCGGCCTGCGTACTGGAAATCAGAATCGTATAGGCCTGATCATTTTTTAGCTGCTGAGCAAAACTACTGTCGTTCAGCAGGTTGTTTTCGCTGATCTGGTCATGAATATCCGTACTAAAGCTGGCCAGTTGACTGCCCAGAAAGAGCGACGAGCCGAGGGAATCGAGCGTTTGGTTGTAATTGAAAATCAGCGAATGATTTAGCCGTTGTTCATTTTTGCTCAGCGTGCTCTTGTAAACCCCTTTGTCGACCGCATTGGTCAGACTGTTTCGACTGTACTGATTGCCGCCCAGCTTATCGAAGTTGCCTTTGTAACCCAGCGATACGTAGGTTTTTTCGGTTAGGTTGTACTGAACACCAAGGCCATAGCTGGAATAATTATGCAGTTTCCGTTGCCAGTCGGTCGTTAATTCGGAGTACAGATAGTTGGACGTTGCAGGGCGGGTGCGGGTTGTGTACAGGATTTCACGGTCGTTGCCGCCACGTAGCGTATAGTTTGCGGCAACGGTCAGTTTGCCTTTTCGGTACGTCAGATCCGACAGCGTATTGCTTTCGTCACCCGCAAAAGCTGAATGCGTATACTGCAGCGTAACGGAGCCCGTCGTACCTCTTTCGGGATTTGTTCGGGTAATGACCCGGACGATCGCTTTACCTTCGGCGTCGTAGCGGGCCGATGGGTTGGCAATAATTTCGACCCGAACAATCTGACTAACCGGAATCGACACCAGTTGCTCATACGTAATGGCCTGCCCATTGAGGAAAATAAGTGCTTCGCCTTTTCCCACTACGTTGATACGCCCTTCGTTGAACGTAATACCGGGTGAACGTTCCAGAATCTGGTTGACCGACGTACTGCCCGCCAGAATCGTACCCGCCACCTGTATATCCACGCTGCCGTTTTCACCATACCGAACCAAAGGAGCCTGTCCGCGAATACGAACCTCCGTTAATTGAGCATTACGTTCCTGCAGTACAATCACGCCTAAATCCAGTGTTGACTGAGTAGGGTTCTGAATCGGAATCCGCGAATCGGCTAAGCCCACACTACTTACATGAAGTACGGCGTTCCTGTGCGGAATGGCGCTAAACGAAACCAGCCCATCGGGAAAAACGCCACTTTTGAGCAGGGCCGAATCGGGAACCGAAAGCAGACGCGCATGTACAGAAACAGGCTCCTGATGGGTATTGGTAAGGCGGGCAGTCAACGCGTATGCGGGCTGACCAAAAACAAATTGAGGCAAGGCGAGAAAGAGGCCAATGGAAAATAGAAGGCCAGATACGTTCATGGCTGATTTTTGGATGAATGTTAACTGGTCCAAAAATCAGCCGCAGCCCAATGAAATCGGTTCAGGAAACGGGAATCAGGAGTATGGATTTATAAATCCGTACTCGCTCTATAAGTGTTTTAATTGCAAACGGGCGAAAATTGCCGCCGGGCTACCTGTGCGGTTTTAAACGGGGTTTATAATTTGTAATGATTAGTTCTTAGTCTCTTGTCAAGATAGATTTCGTGAGGAGAATTATTTGGTAAAGCCTAACTCTTTTGTGATCTTATCAATTATATTTTTCCAGGTTAAGTTGGAAAATCGCTGTTATGGTAAGGGATTATTCATAGAATAAGCTTATTAACTGCGAGTAAAACATCGTATGGAGAAATAGTAAAAGCCAGACAACACGAAGTCACCTGGCTTTCTTTTCGCTCTGTGTGCAGACCTAGGGCTGCGTTTTAAGTGCATCTAGGACTACTTCGAGTGAAATATGATAGTAAAACTGGCCAGCTAACGAATTGTTTAAGAAAAAGGCTAATTTTTTTAGATTTAGAAAATATAGTCGTTTATTTTTCAATTTCACTTATTGATCATCCCTGGACCAACCCCTGAAAATGCTCTATGAAAACGGATCGAGTGCTTTTATTATTGGCCGTGGCCAGCTTACTACTAGCCGCTTTTAATGGGCCGTTTAGATATGTTCTATTGGGATTTTCAAGCAGTTCCTTTTTGGTTTTTGTCCTTAAATTGGTCAATCGCAACAAGACCACCTAACATAAGCAAGATCATACAACAATTAGGAGACTATGATTGATGAGCAAACCCTACGCAAACTAGCTCTATCACTACCGCAGGCTCTAGAAAAAGACCATTGGCAACGACCCGCTTTTCGAGTCAATAATAAAATCTTCGCTACAATCTGGCCCCTTGAACAACAAATTGTAGTACGGTTGAGCCTCGCTCAACAAGCTCGATTAATTAGTCAAGACGCGATTACCTATTCAGTGGTAGAAGGCAAATGGGGGAAGCAAGGCTATACGATAGTCCAATTCGATAATCTAGAGCCAGCTGAATGCTACG
>NZ_JBMDWV010000084.1:0-17195 GCF_048594605.1 Spirosoma sp. | reverse complement strand
TCTTTCTAGCTAGTAATTGTGTCTTGTTCATAAAGCCTACTCGGCTATATCGTGATTCGGGACTCCATACTTTCACTGTTGACCACTCAAGAAAATAAAACTGCTTTACTTTATTTTCGATACCAGACACATGAAGTAATGTATCCAGATCATGAGTTTTAAAGCTCAATAGTCCTTCAAACTCTTTTCTCGATTCGGGAAATCCATCCCACTGCATGGTTCTACAAATCCTTAATTTAAGCGTAATTTCAATAACATACCCACATAAGTAAGCAGCACCATCAAATCGGCCAGCTAAAAACAAAGCTTCCGCATCATCTAATCGCGCGCTGGCGATACGCTTTAACTCAGATTTCAATAACATAACCGGCAAATTACGCCGTTGCTCACTACCCTTCCAATTCCATTTTCAAAAACTTACCCGTATAACTGCCTTTCACGTCAGCCACTTTTTCAGGAGTGCCTTCAGCTATAATATTTCCGCCCTTGTTACCGCCTTCGGGGCCAAGGTCAATGAGGTGGTCAGATACTTTTATTACGTCCAGGTTGTGCTCGATAATCAGAACCGTATTGCCCTTATCAGCGAGTTTGTTCAATACGTCGAGCAGGTGCGCAATATCCTGAAAATGAAGACCCGTGGTTGGTTCATCCAGAATGTACAGGGTTTTGCCGGTGTCTTTCTTGGATAATTCCTCCGCCAGTTTTACGCGCTGCGCTTCTCCTCCTGATAACGTAGTGGCGTGTTGGCCCAACGTAATATAGCCTAACCCTACATCACTCAGTGTCTGCACTTTACGAAGTATTTTGGGTTGACTGGCGAAAAATTCCAGGCCCTGTTCAACGGTCATGTCCAGTACGTCGGCGATGGATTTACCTTTGAAACGAACTTCCAGCGTTTCACGGTTGAAGCGTTTGCCCTTACAGGTTTCGCACATCACATGAACATCGGGCAGAAACTCCATTTCGATCTTTTTCATACCCGCGCCTTCGCAATCTTCGCAACGACCGCCTTTTACGTTAAACGAGAACCGGCCGGGTTTATAACCACGAATTTTGGCTTCAGGCAGTTCCGCAAACAGCGTCCGGATTTCCGAAAACATACCCGTATACGTAGCAGGATTCGAGCGGGGCGTCCGTCCGATGGGTGACTGGTCAACTTCGATTACTTTGTCCAGATGCTCCAGCCCTTCCACTAATTTGAACGGTAGCGGCTCGCGCTTCGACTTATAAAAATGGCGATTCAGAATCGGAAACAGCGTTTCGTGAATCAGCGACGATTTGCCACTGCCCGATACGCCCGTAATGGTAACCATTCTGCCCAGCGGGAGTTTTAGCGTTACGTTCTTCAGGTTATGGCCCGTCGCATTCTTGATGATCAGAAACTTACCATTCCCTTTTCGGCGTTGAGTGGGCACTGCAATGCTACGTCGTCCGCTCAGATAATCGGCCGTCGTGCTGCCGTTTTGCAAAAATTCTTCCGGTGTACCAATGCCCACGACCTGACCGCCATGCCGACCCGCACCGGGACCAATGTCGAGAATAAAGTCCGATTCGAGCATCATGTCTTTGTCGTGCTCAACCACCAGAACCGTATTGCCCAGATCACGAAGATTTTTCAGTGAATCAATCAGCTTGACATTGTCGCGCTGGTGCAAACCAATACTCGGCTCGTCCATGATGTAGAGAACACCAACTAACTGCGTACCGATTTGCGTGGCCAGACGAATCCGTTGCGCTTCACCACCAGACAAGGTACGTAGCGCACGGTCGAGCGTGAGGTAGTCGAGGCCAATGTCGAGCAGGAAACCGATACGTTTGCGAATTTCTTTCAGAATTTCCTTTGCAATAATGTTCTGCCGATCGCTCAGGCGGGCTTCTAACCCATCGAACCAGCTAGTCAGTTCCGAAATGTCCATACGGGCCAGTTCCGAAATATTCTTCTGGTCGATTTTAAAATAGAGCGATTCCTTTTTCAGCCGGGCACCGTTGCATTCGGGACAGGTTTTTATAACCATGAAATCTTTCAGCCACTCCTGAATCTTATCCGTACTGTTTTCCTGCTGCCGTTTCAGAAAGTTGACGATGCCCTCAAACTTGAAGCTGTAGTAGTCCTCTCCGGGATATTTCTTCGATGGCACCGTTGCTTCGTCCTCTGTGCCGTGCATAAGCGCATGCAGCAGGTCTTCCGGGAACTTATTGACGGGCGTTGTCAGGTTGAGTTTGTATTTCTTCAGAATTGCTTCGATTTCCTTGAAAATCCACAATTCCCGGTATTCTCCCAACGGCGCAATCGCTCCCCGGCTAATACTCAGCGATTTATCTGGAATAACCGATTCTTCCGTAATTTCTTCTACTACGCCCAGCCCATTACAAACTGGGCAGGCACCGTAAGGTGAGTTGAAAGAGAACGTATTGGGCGACGGTTCATCGTAACTAATGCCCGACTCCGGGTCCATCAGGTTCTGCGAGAAATACACCAACGTACCGGTTCCGTCGAGCATCTGCATTGCACCTTTGCCCTGACGTAGCGCCGTTTGCACCGACTGGCTCAGCCGATACCGATCTTCGGCTTTAGGAACAAGTCGGTCAATGACAATTTCGATGTCGTGAATTTTGTAGCGATCCAGTTGCATTTTGGGCGCAATGTCCTGCACAACACCATCGACCCGGACTTTTGTGTAACCCGTCTTGGCAATCTGAACAAACAGTTCACGATAATGCCCTTTCCGTCCTTTAATAATTGGTGCCAGCAACGTCAGCTTCTGACCAGCGTATTGCTCCAGAATCGTATCAATAATCTGATCCTGCGACTGGCGTTCCATCTTCCGGCCCGTTACGTAGGAGAACGCTTCGCCAGCCCGCGCGTAGAACAAGCGCAGAAAGTCGTAAATCTCCGTTGTTGTACCAACCGTTGAGCGGGGATTCTTGGACGTTGTTTTCTGTTCGATGGAAATCACCGGACTCAGCCCGTTGATTTTGTCCACATCAGGACGTTCCATATCGCCAATGAACGAGCGGGCGTAGGCCGAAAAACTTTCCATGTATCGCCGTTGGCCTTCGGCATAAATCGTATCGAACGCCAGCGACGATTTGCCGCTACCACTGATACCCGTCACGACCACGAGTTTGTTACGTGGAATCGTTACGTCGATGTTTTTGAGGTTATGTTCGCGGGCGCCAAGAACTTCAATCTGGTCGTAACCCGTCAGGTCAATATCGGTAAGCGTGCTTCTTTCTTCCGTCGTCACGTTGGGATGAGCTTATTCTTAAAAACAACGTAAAATGAGCTACGGTAGTTCTATTTAGAGATGCAATCCATTACTTCTCATTAGCATCAGCAATGAACATTTAACGTAGTTCCTATATCAAGCTGAACTTGTGCTGCGCAAATACAAAACCGTTATTTTCGTACATGGCAAAATCTCCAAACTGGACCCGCGAAGAATTGATTTTAGCATTTAACTTATATCTCAAATTGCCATTCGGCAAAATGCATAAAGGCAACGATGGGGTTAGGAAACTAGCTGCAATTTTAGGCCGACGTACTCCCGATTCAGTCGCCATGCGGCTTACCAATTTCGCTAGTGTTGATCCGTATCACCAACAGCGGGGTGTGAAAGGAATGAGCGGAGGGTATAATCAAGTAAAGCCAGTTTGGGACGAATTTATTAATAATCAGGAAGAATTGATTTTTGAAAGTGAACGCATTCTCGCTGGTTATCAACATACAACAATTGAAGATGTGTACCCCGAACTTGTATTTGACCTAAAAGATTTGAAAGGGGAAGTGAAAGAACGACTGGTAAAAACCCGTGTCAATCAGAGTGTTTTTCGGCAGATGATTCTGAAAACTTACGAAAGTCGCTGTGCTATTTCAGGCATCAATATATCTGAATTGTTAGTAGCTGGCCATATCGTTCCCTGGGCAGAAAATGAACAAGAACGACTTAACCCGGAAAATGGGCTGTGTCTGTCAAATCTTTACGACCGCGCTTATGAGAAGGGATTGATTTGTATTGATACGGATTACAAACTGCTCATCTCGAAACGTCTGAAAGGAGAAACGAGTAAAGACTTTTATCAACGCTTTTTTGGCGACTTCGAACAAAAACCTATTCGAGTTGCGAGGACGTACCAGCCCAGAAAGGATTTTTTGGAATACCGGCTGGCACGTTTCAGATCATGACAGCACTATTCCAAGAACTTCCAAAACTATTCTCAACGTAACAATCTGACTATACGCCAATTACAACATCAGTTTATTTGTCTAATACCGCTGTTCGCCTTTTATTATCTTGTGTAAGCGGCCTGAAATCGTAACTTTGTTAACCTGAGTTCATACGACTTCTACCCGATTTACCTATTGATAAATCGGGCTTCTTCACATAAAAACGCATCCTCGTTAATATGGTACAAAATGATGTGATCGAGCCAATCTTACAGGAAGATAAAGGCCGATTTGTGCTGTTTCCAATCAAACACTGGGACATTTGGGAGTTCTATAAAACCCACGAAGCGTCATTCTGGACGGCTGAAGAAATTGACCTCGGTCAGGATATGAAAGACTGGAACAGTCTTAACGATGGTGAACGCCACTTCATCTCACACGTACTGGCGTTCTTTGCCGCATCGGACGGAATCGTGAACGAGAACCTGGCTGTTAATTTTCTGTCGGAAGTACAGTACGCTGAAGCGAAATGTTTCTACGGCTTTCAGGTCATGATGGAGAATATCCACTCCGAAACCTATTCACTGCTGATTGATACGTATATTAAAGATCCTGTTGAAAAAGATCGGTTGTTAAACGCCATCGATACGATTCCATGTGTACAGAAAAAAGCTGAATGGGCTTTGCGCTGGATCGATAACGGTACGTTTGCCGAGCGCCTTATTGCCTTTGCCGTTGTGGAAGGAATTTTCTTTTCTGGGTCGTTCTGCTCGATTTACTGGCTCAAAAAACGGGGAATGATGCCGGGACTGACGTTTTCGAACGAACTGATCTCCCGTGATGAAGGACTGCACCGCGATTTTGCCTGTATGCTCTACACCGACCACATCGTCAATAAGTTGCCCGAATCGCAGATTTACGATATCATACGTAACGCCGTAGAAATTGAGCAGGAGTTCGTGGCCGATGCACTGCCCGTGTCGCTGATTGGGATGAACGCTGAGCTGATGAAGCAATACATTGCGTTTGTGGCCGATCACCTGCTTGTTACGCTTGGTTTGAAGAAACTTTATAACGTAGCAAACCCCTTCGACTTCATGGAATTGATTTCGCTACAGGGTAAGACCAACTTCTTCGAGAAACGCGTGGGCGAGTACCAGCGTGGTGAAGTGATGGACAAGTTCCGCAAAATGAAAGCGGGCGCGCTAAATCCGCAGGACGCAGAAAATCCAGCGCCCGTTGCCGTGGTTGAAGAACCGAAAGGCATTACGTTCGACGCTGACTTTTAGCCGTTGTTTTCTTCAACAGAATGGCCCCGTAGAGCAACATGCTCTACGGGGCCTTTCTGTATGTGCGAATTTGGACTTACTGACTAATGATCTTAAGCGACGTACCCCGCGTTACCCGATCATCGGCTTTGAGACTATTTAATACCCCTAATTCTTCTACCCGACTGGCTGGCATTCCCAAAGCGGTTACAACTTCGCGGAATGAGCCGTCTCGCGGAGCCGCTTTTATGAATACGCGCTCTGGTTTACGGTTGATTTTATCAGGATCGGTGAGTGAGCGAAAATTTCCGGCTATCTGCTTAAACGTACCGAAGGCATTATTAAAGTCAGCGGCACTGGACAACCCATGTAACGCATAAATGGCATTGTTATACTGAATCAGCCACGTCCCGATCTGAAGCGTCGATTTGGGATCTTGCTGTTGTTGGGGTTGTCCCTGTTGTTGCTGCTGCTGACGAGAAATAAGTACGTAAGCAGGGTTGCCGTTAATGGTCGTTTTGCTATTCTCCAGTACGTTCAGGCTTAATTCCTTCACCAAATTCTGGGCCGCTTCGTCTAAGGAATTTCCTTTTGCCAGCATAAGAATCATCGCCATCTTGCCATCTTTAGGCCCCATCTGAAACTGCGCTGGTGAATTCTGATGCTGCCAGCCGTTAGGCACCGGAAACTGAAACTTTAGCTCGGGGTGGTAAAACGCGTTATTTTCGACAAAACCCTGTTTAGGGTCTTCGCCATAAACAATACCATCAATCATTTTTAGATAAGCATCCCGGTCAACCTGGTAATTACCTGGGTTCTTGGTCTGATACTCTTTAGCCATTTCATGCACTTTGCTGAACCGATTGCCAGGGTCAGGGTGAGTCGATAACAAGTTGGGCACCGCTTGACCCGAATTGTCCTGAATGCGCTTTATCGTACCGAAAAAGTTGGCCATCTGGTGGGCATCATACCCAATTTTACTGGAATACTCAACGCCAATCTTATCGGACTCCGATTCATGATCCCGGCTGTATTTAAGTAGCAATACGCCAATGCCCTGCTGAGCAACCTCCGCCATTTGTGGCACAAAAATGGCCGTTGCAATGGTCCCCAGCGTGCCAAATAGCTGTTTGGTTTGTTGCTTGACCGAATGACGGGCAGTGACGTGACCAATCTCGTGACCTAATACTCCGGCAAATTCGGCTTCGTTGTTAAAGTGAGCCATAATGCCCCTCGTAAAATAGATGTAGCCGCCCGGCACAGCAAAGGCATTCACCACCGGCGAGTCAACAATGTAGAATTGATAAGGAAGGTCGGGCCGATGCGAAATCCTGGCCATCGCTTTGCCTTTCTCGTTAATGAAAGCCTCAAGAGTTTTATTTTCATACAAGCCCATCGTTGAGACGATAGATGGGTGCGATTCTTTCCCTAGGGCGATTTCCTGCTCGGTTGACATCAGGCTTATCTCGCGTTTACCTGTAACGGGATTTCGGGCGCAGGACGAAATAATTACTACCGACGTAATAACAAGAAAATTCCGGCAATAAGTAAATGTGTTCATGGTAGGCAGATTGAGGATTGAGTGATAGTAATTCAAAAATTAAAAATAGTCACCAATACGCTCGATATAAACTACTAACACCCCCCATGTTGTTTTAGTCGGTTTATAAGGCCGATTCTGGCTTTATTCATACGTTTTCTCATAAATAGTAGTGACCAGACGTATTAATTCGCACTCCTTCCCTATTTTTGACAACCTACTGAACTCTGCCAAATGAACCGACTAGACGTTATACAAGCCCTGATGAACCAGAAGGGCCTCAAAAATTATCTCGAAATTGGCGTTGAAAACGGTCATATTTTCTTTCGTATTAAAAGTCCTTTCAAAGTCGCTGTTGATCCAAAGTTCATTTTTGACGCAGGTCGACGTTTCGGGAAAGCTATTTTAAATCCGTACAATCTCAACAATCAGTATTTCGAAAAAACCAGCGACGATTTTTTTGCTCAGGATGCTCCGAACGTCTTCGCAGAAAAAAAGTTGCAGCTGGCTTTAGTGGATGGAATGCATGAGTACCACTTTGCTCTCCGTGATGTTGAAAATACGCTCAGCTACCTGGACAACGATGGCGTTATAATTATGCACGACTGCAATCCACAAACGGCAGGTGCAGCGGGTCGATTTGAGGATTGGGAAGCAGGTGAATGGAACGGCGATGTTTGGCGAACGATTATTCATCTTCGCAGCCAACGCCCTGACTTAACCGTGTTTGTGCTTGATTGTGATCAGGGCCTGGGTATCGTTACTCGTCATAAATCGGAATCCGTACTGGATTTTACACCAACTCAGATTAAAGCCTTAACGTACGACGACCTGGTTAAACACCGGCAGCATTGGCTAAACCTGAAGCCCGCAGATTACTTCTACGAATACTTTGGATTACGTCGTTAATGAATTCAGGCTACACTCCTGATTGCTTTTAGTAGCAGCTAACGAATCACCTGACGATAGCGTAAGCTTTCCCGCATTGGGCTACCCCGGCCGATAAACCACGCCAGCTTTGCATAAATCGGGTTTCGGGCAAATTTTCTAAGATTCTTAATAAAATAGTAGCCCCGGAACAAAACCCGTTCTGGCAAAGAATGGTATTTTCGGAAATAATGAAAGAGTGAAATGTAATACTCTTTCTCTATGTCGTAGTTTCGGATGGTGCTCTGTCCTGTGAAATGAATATATTCGGCCTGAGGTACCAGATACGCAGTAAAGCCCTTCATTATCAGTCGCTTCGCCAGATCTTCTTCCTCGACGTACAAAAAATGCGCTACGTCGAAACCACCAACCGCGTGAAAGGTCGACGCACGTACGAATAACGTACTACCCATCACGAAAGGCACTTGCACGGGTTCTGTATAAATCTTCCGGACGTTCGGGTACAAGCCTGGGTTAATCATTCGTACAAACCCATGCCCCAACAGTTTACTGCCTAGCGTAGGCAAATAACCAAACGTAATCTGGCGTGAACCATCGGCTGCAAACATCTGTGCTCCGCATAAGCCAGCATCGGACGTAGCGTCCATGAACGTAGCTAGTTGGGTGCATACGTCCGTCCGCAAAACACAGTCATTATTGAGAAAATAATAGTAGTCGGTGTTGGCATCCGCCAACTGAATACCAAGCATGTTGCCCCCCGAAAAGCCAAGATTAATTCGACTTCGAATAACCTGAACGCTGCTTATTTCAGCTAAAGGTTTCAGCGCTTCATAATCAGCAGGTGAAGAATTATTGTCGACAATGATAATTTCATAGTCAACCCCTCTGGTTTTTTCCCGGATCGACGTAACACAGTCGTGGCTAAACTGATGAGAATTATAATTGATAAGGATAATAGAAACTTTTCGCGGCTTCATACCGCAAAGAACCGAGAATTGTCTGGCGAAAACAATATGATACGTAAGAAGGCCCAAAAGCCGAATTTACGGATATTCTGCCTGACTCGTAGAACGTACTACTCCTCGCCTAATACCGAAAAAATCAGATCTGATTCGTACCCTTTGCTAAGGGCGTAACGTACCAGTTTCTGCTTAACAACAAGCGGGTTATCGTCGCGAATACTCTGCCGCTTTTTATCCAATAACGTAGTAAGTACCTGCCGGTAATCGTCCTGAGCGATTTCTTTCAGGGCCTGATCCAGGTTATAGCCCGAAATACCGCGCTGCTGCAAGTGCTGTTTAATTTTACGTTTTCCCCAACTTTTTACACGAAATTTTCCACCGGCAAATGTTTTCGCAAATCGCTCTTCGTTCAGGTAGTTCTGCTGAATCAATTCGCTGATAACTTCTTCAGCGTCGTCGCCCACTACGTCCCATTCTTTCAAACGCTCCCGAACTTCCTGTTGCGTGCGTTCCTGATAAGCGCAAAACATTGCTGCTTTCCGAACAGCTTCTTTTATTAGGTCCGTCATATTAGTTCAATGAGTCAGAAAGTGGTGCGCGGGCTAGTTAATAGCCAACCACTTTCCAGTGTTTTTACCGTTTCACGGGCTGATGCTGCATTAACTCATTAATCAATGTTTCAACTTCCGATGCAGGCATTTTCTCCACTAAATAATAATGTCCTTTACCGGAAGCATCCCAGCCATTGGAGCCATCTTCATTCATCGTTAGCCGCCCCGGCTTCACGGTGTAATACGATTCGGCCCCCTTCACCCCAACCAGTACCGCCGTTTGGTCCCAGCTCATCCGGCCTTTGGCATCTTCTTTTGCTTTGGGCAGTGAAATAGTGAACACGTCTTTCACCGGACTATTTTTGATGCTGGCGTTTTGCGTCAGAGGGAGCCCTGAGTGAATCTTTTCGCCAATTTCAAATCCGCTGCAAACAATAGTCGTCGGCCAGTTAGAGAACACAATTTGCGAGGAAAGGGTGTCTCTGAATACGTTGTATTCGCGACCTTTTGGAAATTTCCCGGCCATACTCACTACGTTTTTCACCTTTTGAGCCACCAGCGCTTTTCCCGACAGTTTAGAATATTGATCGGGCCTGGAATTGAGCAGATTTGCCAGATTTGTTAGAAATCCGACCGTGATAATCGTTACGCTGCGATCAGGTTGTTTGGCCAGAATTTGCCGGTACAACGTAACGGCATCGGGCACCTCACTGTTGGAGCGGATTTGGTGCGGATAGCGAGCCGTAATGGTATCCGACCAATGCTGAAAATCTTTATCACCAACGGCCTTTCCCTTCGGAACGCCAATGGGTATGTTTGGCCGATTGAAATACGTATTCAGCACACTTAGTACCTGCGTTACTTTCGGATAGTTCGTGCAGGCAATGGTGGCCAGTATGTTGGCCTGCCCTTCGTCAGCGAAAGCGTGCAGAAGAGTAATCGCCCCTACATCATCGTAGTCAGGCCCCATATCGGTATCGAAAATAACGGGCACCGCCGACTTGGCAGAAACCGATTGTCCCTTAACCTGACCAGTCATCATAAACAGTAACACAATTGCCAAAAACATATAGTTTTTCATCATGCGAGTAAGCGAGATTTACCAGTTGATACGTAGTTATAGTCCGATTGGTTAATAGTTTTTAATAATTAGTAATCCTTACTGCCAAACCTCAAAAATATGATTTCTCTCAGAACTCTTGCTACTCCACCGAATAACCAACTCCGAAATATGGGCTGGGACTGGATGCTCGGACAGGACACTCTTCCTTATCTGACCAATGAGGTTGTTACGTTGCAATCTGACGAAGTAGACGCTTATTACGAAGCTGCGAATGAATTATTTGAGATGTTTGTAGCAGCCGGGCAGCACGTTATTGATGAGAACCGATTTGAGGAGCTAGGCATACCATCCAACTTGGTTGAGCTTATTAAACTATCGTGGGAAGACGACCGAAACATTCATCTCTACGGTCGCTTCGATCTGGCCGGTGGCATTGACAACCAGCCGATTAAGCTTATTGAGTTCAACGCCGATACGGCTACCTGCCTCCCCGAAACAACCGTTGTCCAATACGCGCATCTCAAAGCAAATGGACTTGAGGAGAGTCATCAATTCAACGCGGTCTTTGAAACATTGACAGGTCAGTTTGAAGAACTTCTGGCGCTCAATCCCGATCTGCAGCCGACTTTACTTTTATCGGCTATGCGCGATTTCCCGGAAGATGATACCAACGTAATGCTGCTTGGTGAAGCAGCCCGCGAAGCCGGTTTCGAAATTGAGTTTGATTTTGTGGATAATGTTGAATTTTCGGCCGAAGAGGGCATATTCTGGCAAAACCCGAAGAATGGCCAGTTTGAGAAACTGGACTTCTGGTTCAAGTTAATACCCTGGGAATCTATTGCGGAAGATGAACCAGAGCTGCTACGTATCCTCACCGAGATTATCCAGAAACGTCTGGCGATTGTTCTGAATCCGGCTTATACACTTCTTTTTCAATCAAAATACATCCTTAAAATCCTCTGGGAACTTTACCCGAATCATCCTTTACTGCTCGAAACAGATAATAAACCTTTACCCGGTAAGGCTTGCGTCGAGAAAGTGCTGTTCGGACGAGAGGGCGCTAATGTTCGCATCCTTAACAACGACGGCTCCGAACGTCAGGCAGTAAGCGGTGATTACGGTGCGTATCCTAAAATCTATCAGGAATACGTCGAGTTTCCGCAAGATTCAGCGGGTTATACGTATCAGGCAGGCGTTTTCTACGCGGGCGAAGCGTGTGGAGTGGGCTTCAGACGAGGGGGACGTATCATCGATAACGGCGCAGGTTTTGTTGGGCATATTGTGGAATAAACTAAATCATTACGTAGTGATCTCGGGTTTACCGTAACAGTAAACCCGAACGCTATGAATCATCTTAGTCTTTATCTACAGGCCGTCATTTACGTCGCAGCCGGTCTTAATCATTTCCTTAATCCCAAAATGTATCTGGCTATTATGCCTCCCTACATTCCGGCTCATCCATTCATGGTAAAACTGAGCGGAATTGCCGAAGTTGTGCTGGGAATTGGCTTAGTATTTCCAGCAACTCGTTCGCTGTCGGCATGGGGGCTAATTGCGTTACTGATTGCTGTGTTTCCAGCCAACGTATATATGGCTACGTCAAACCGCTTCCGAAAATTTCCGGCCTGGCTTCGCTGGGCGCGATTACCGTTGCAGGGCGTTCTTATCTGGTGGGCGTATCAGTTCACTTAAAACCACTAACGCCGATTTTGCTACGTTAATCGTTTCCCTTTTTGCGAACCAGATGCCAGATTGCCACTTTGTGCATTACGCTTACTGAATGTCTTCTTCTGCGGGTAGCGTGTGTTGTTTGCTCAGTTTAAGGTAGTTGGCATGGTATTTCTTATTGGCCTTCACACCTACACTAACCAGCACCCCACTCACAACCGATTTGATCCAGTAACCGAAAATAAACTTTCGCTGATCGCGGTCGTAGAAAATCCGGGCATCTTCTTTGTTTTTCTTACGCAGTATTTTATTCGCAGCAAAGTTTTCGAATTTAATCAGCCAGGAACGCCGGGTTGTATCTTTATGGCCAAGCAAGCGCAGTTTCAGGTCTTTATAATGGAATCGCAGATGCCCTACCGATGCATACCTGTTTCCAGCAATCCGGGCCGAAATTGGTTCAAGATACCCACCATCTAAATCAGCAGATGCCATCGGATTCGTAATCGAAGTAAGTTCAGGCATGTGCAAATCCGACGTTTTCAGCAGCATGTGAAAGCCCGAAAGCGAATCGCTGTAAGACTCCCGGTAGTGCAACCGCCTGATCTGTAAACCCAGCAGTTTTGTACTCGCCAGAAGTTTCAAACTATCCGTTGATTTTGCTGGTCGATTGGTAATTGTTTTTAACGTACCATTTATTTCTTTCAGAGGAATGGTGGCCACCCGCTCCGTCATTTTCGAAGTTTCGTGATAATTAACCTGGCTATTGACGACACTAATTGAATCGATATGAAAAGGCACTTTAATAGCCGAAATCAAGCGAGTTGGCATCGGCTTGTTTGGTAATACGGCCGGGTCAGGCAATCGCTTATCACGCGATACATCGGTGATCATATTCTTTACAACGATATGATTCACGACCAACGTCGAATCTTTGTACCAACGCTCCGCTTTGACGCCGTTCAGCTGAATTTGATCGCCTTGTATCGTAATGTAATCCGACTGTAAATGAGGAGGAGTCATAAAAGCTTTTTTTGTAACCGTCGGCGTAAGCCGCAGTTTATCCAGTTGCAGACGTTCATTTTTGTGCTCCCAACTTACTTTCGCTATCCGAACAGACGTAGCAGCGTTTTCAAAGAACAAGTCAGTAATCGCCAGATTTGCGTGCTTGACAAACGTTGGCCAGGCCACTTTCTGACCAGCGGTCCAGCGAAAATCTGGCATGTCGATATCGCCACGAATCGCTTTCATCCTCAGTTCGGGTGATATAGCGTGTTTTTTCGCCTTAAGCGACGGATGCAGGTCGTGAAGCGTTACGTTAGCCAGCAAATGTGTTGTCAGCGAAGGTTTGCCTTCTTTCGTAGCGACGAGTTTCCCGTTCGTTAGCTGAACGTTAATTGCCTGAACTGTCGATTTTAGTTTGGGTACAGCCAGTTTCACATTAGCTGGGCTAACCCGTAGCGAAGCAAACGTAGCGTCTTCATGCTTTTTAGCATGTAACGATTTAGCCTCCACATCAACCACCGTTTGCACCTGTGTCGAATCCAATCCTTTTTTCGTAATCATATTCAGGTGCGCCTGATTGACAATAAAATTATGAAGAGTAAGATTCAGCGGAATGTTGAATGCTTTGCTGGAACTCGCAGGTACAGCGACTTTCTGTTTACCCGCTGTAATCATGGTTAGCTCGGGCCGGTCAATTTGGACAGAAGTTAGGTTAATGTTTGAAAAATCAGTTGATGGAAATGGCCCTTTAATTTGCATTTTGGGCACTGTTACGTCCATCGCTTTGCCTGACTGATGATCAACGTAACGTACGTTCGTCAGGACGGTATGCTCATGACTGTGCAGCGCCACTTGCTCTACGGCAATCTGCTTATCTTCAGATTGATTAAAGTACATTTTGTTAAGATTGCCCAGAAATTGCGCCCAACGAAAGTATTTGGAATCCGTCGTAAGCTTATTCACCTGAATACCCTGCCCCTGAAAACCGGCCAGCCTGCCTTTCGGCAAAGCCGCTTTCAGATCAAGGCGCCCCGCTAATAACTTGCCAATTCGCAATCTGGGAAGTCTTCTGGGGTCCGTTTTACTTGTCGTCGTAGCTGGGCCATCCGGTGGTGTTTTCGATTTTATCCTGGCATCAACGATGAGTTCATTGACCCGGACCTGATCAATCTGTATAATTTTGGTTTGTTGCAGTACGTCCCAGCTAAAAGCCTCCCAATAAATTTTGTTAGCCGTTAATGACGTTCCAGTAGCCAGATCAATTTGCAGCTTATCCACCCAGTTATGGCGGTGCTGTCCATCCATTTTATAATTAGACAGCCGAACTTTTAATCCATTAGCCGCAACATTCATCTCACGAATCCTTAAGTCGGCAATGGCACGCTTAATCTTAATCAGCGAATCACTTGCCAGAAGATCCCTGACCAGAATTATCGCGTTTAACTGTTTCAACTCCGCACTGACAGGTTGGGTATTGCCTGCCAGTTTATACTGACCGCTTCCGTTGATAATATGAAATCGATTGACCTGCAATAAGTCTCCGAAACTGTGTAGCGTCTGATAAATATCCGTTTTTTTACGCGTTATCGTATCCTGATTGGCTGTTATCTGCGGTTTCGACGATGCTTTCCGGGTTGCGATTAAAGTAATCTTAGGCTCAACTAACTCCGCGTCTTTAGCGACCAAACGTTTACGTATCAAATCATCAAGGCTGATATTCTTTAACCGCAGAGCCGGGGCCGTAAACGTCATACCTTTACCGGCCATTTTACGCGAAGCCGGGCCATAAAGAACATTTTTGAAAAGGACGTCATTATTTATCAGCGTAAATTGATCAACACTGATCCTGAAAAGACTATCCTTCGAATAAAAAGCAATATTATTCAGGTTTAGTTTAATGCTATCGGTTGTAAGAAGTTTCTCGCTTTGTGGATGAATAGTAAGGTTATAAACATTCATATTGGCCTTCTTTGTCCCTGCCTTAAGTGCATTGTTCGCTTGCCCTGATAGCAAAATTTCTCCATCCTTTATTTCGGTGTACCGCACTTTAATATTCTTGAACAGCGTCTTGATGTTCGAATGCAGAGTTGTATCTTTTGCCTGCGTTTTTCTGGCCGCAAGTGGCAGCGTAAGCACCGGCCTTACGCAAATGAGCGTATCGAGTAGTAATTCCCCTTTTTGGTAAAGAGCAGGCAGATGTCTCGAATTAAAATAAAATCTATCAGCCTGCAGGCTCATTTCTCCCTGCGACGCCGTAGCGGGTTTATGAAAGTGAACCGAATCAATTTCGAACAATTGCCGACTACTGGCAAAGCGCAATCCTTTAAAACTTAGTACGTTCCTCCCATCTGACAGCACCCAACGCTGACGCCCCAGCGCCAGCTCCAGATTATCAGACCCTAATAAGTGGCTGTCGTTATTATCAATTTTAAGGAAGTTACGTACCGTCAGACTCAGATCTTTGATGACTAAAGGTTCAGGACTGTTCCGTTTGAAAAGCGAGAATGAAGCCTCATGAATAGCAAACGATTTAGCGTGCAAATGATCCAGCGTCTTTTGCAGATTCTCCAGAATCATCGACGTATGAAAGCTTGTATGATTCTGGCTCGGAGGGTGCACTTTATAATCGTGAATGACGATTTCAGGTTTTACAATCGAAAAACTATCCACTGAAAGGCGTTTACTAAACAGCAGGTCACTCCAGCTTTCGATCGATAAATAAGCTTTCGGGATTTTCACGTCGTAATAAACAGGCGTGTTTACTGTATCTCGCCGACTCAAAACAGAATTATCTATTATAATTTCTTTATTGACAAATGAAAGGTTAATATCCTTACTATGAAATGAATAGCCGCCATTGGTTTGCTTTTCAACAGCGTATTCCAGTACGTCTTTTAAATTATTCACTAGAACGTAGTAAATGCCTCCTGCTAACAGGAGTGGTATAGCCGCTGCCATGAGCAGTACTTTTACCCAGCTTTTCAAGGATACTTTCATGTTAAAAAGAGGATACAGGTGTGACAGTTAGAGCTTTATTATTCCGTTTGGCATTCACTTGGTGGCTAACCACTCAGGCTCCTGCCTGAACGACGCCCGCCAAACAGCTTTTTTTTAACGTTCGACTATATACGTAGTGTCATTTTTTTACAGATTATGAATACAGGAAAGCAACAGCCCTACAACAAAATGATTCGCTTTTGCCTCGACAGGGTTACCTAATAGCAAATTGGATTCATTGGGCGTATCGAAATTAACTTCGGGTCTAAATCTGTTCGTTGTGCCATAAGACAGCAGCAGCCCAGGCCGAAAACTGAATTTAGGTCGGCGGATATTAGCCCCAACCTACGCGTGATGCGTATTCAGGTCTGTGGTGTAGGATACGTAGCCATCTGATTAACCCGATCATTTACTATGTGCGTATGGATCAGCGCGTAGGCCAGCACCAGACGTTTGTTATTTTTCAGTTCAAAACTACCAGCGTGCATTTGGGGCGAAACCCCAGCCGAGATGGATTTCAAATCTTTACCCTTACCCAGCGCGTCAATAACCCGGTTCAATTCAAACTGATATAAACTATCCGAGAATTCTAAAGCTGTTTCGGGCCGTACAGTTAATAGGGCCGGATTATAAAAAAATACGCCACTATCTTTTGTGTCGGCAATGCTGGCACCTGGTGTCATAAATCCACCCGGGCTATAATTCGACGACCAATAATTGGAATCCTGAGCAATAACCTGACGATAACTAAATGCACATACGATGTAAAAAGTACAGATACGTAACATATTTATTTCAGGGAGGAAGGTTTCTTATAGTTTTGCCCGCTCACTCAGGAAACGTTCACAGAATCTTCTGAAGACCAGGGATATTATAAATCGCGAGGGTTATGATTAGTCCCCAGAAAACGGCGAATACAACCATCCAGAAGATAATTTTAGCCGGATGTATTTTGAATGACGTAGCAATCAGGGTGCCCCCAATTGGCGTAAAGAGGAGCGGAGTAAGACAGGCAATACCAATCACACCGAAATTCCGGTAAACGCGTACTGCCCGACGGCTACCTTTAGAAAAGCGCCGGGGCTCTT
>NZ_JBMDWV010000083.1:0-2836 GCF_048594605.1 Spirosoma sp. | reverse complement strand
TGTTTCTTTACCACAATCATCGCTCTAGTAATGAAACAACAAAAATGAGGGAATCTACTGTGTAGCAGATTCCCTTTTTTGTGGAGCGGCTGGTTACTTCCGTAGCCCTAGCGAAGCCAGGATCGCCCGGTACCGCGTAATGTCTTTCTTTAGCAGGTAGTTCAGCAGGCGCCTACGTTTACCAACTAATTTTAGAAGACCCAGTTGAGTGCCGTAATCGTGCTTGTGAACTTTCAGGTGGTCAGTTAAATGACTGATCCGGTAAGTGAACAGCGCGATCTGGGATTCGGCCGACCCGGTGTCCGTTGCGCTTTTAGCAAAGCCCGAGGTGGAGAAAATCTCCTGTTTTTTTTCGGTCGTTAGATACATCTTCAGACAGCTTTTATATGAAAAATTTGAATTTGGGTGCAAATATAGTGAAAAAAGTCGTCAATCGGTAATAAATGGCCAATGGGTGTTACGTAATAATTTGCAACGTATTTGTATTACTCCAGAAACGTATTATTTCAGAATTGACTACTGACTGCTCACTACTGGCTGACGATTCCTGGTTTCATTCCAACGTTTTTTCAGTTTCTCCCAGGCAATAATGTACACATCTTTATCAAAAAGTCGTGAATCATGGCGGGCACGCTGCATTAAAAACAACCCTATCGGAAAGAGCACTGCATTAGCTAGCCAGGCCCCAACAGGCACCCACAATAATCCATCTTTCGCGTACTTATCACCCTGCAGCGTTAATACATAAAGGAAAATAAAGAATACGATAGAAACCAGCACGGGTAAGCCAAAGCCTCCTTTTTTAATAATTGCTCCCATAGAAGCGCCAATCAGAAACATCACGAAAACAGAAATAGCCTGGGTAAATTTGTGATGAGTTTCCAGCTGATATTTCCACACGCTTTTTTCTTTCTCTTTCAGGTACGTTACGTTCGATACGGCGTATGACAAGACATTCTGTGCCTGAGTTAATGCCATCTGCATCAAATCGGGCCGGGGTACTGCTCGCTTTTTCAACAAAGAATCGACCCACTTTCCGTCGGCTATCTGCTTCTGCCGCAGCACTCCATCTGCCTTAAATTGATAGTTATAATACTGGCGGGACGTACTGGCTACATTAATGCTTGTTTTCGAATAATCTTTTCGGAGTGAATCGGTCAGCGTAGTGAGTTCTTTCAGGTTTTTCATGTACTCATGATACTCGAACTGATTTTCGTCCGTACGCTTTATTCCGAATGATTCCAGACTGATCACCAGTCGATAATCCTTAAATCCATTCCGCATGAATTGCCCCCCCCTGGCCGATGTTCCATTACCAACGTAGCTATACGTATTATTATCAGTGTACTCCTGGTAATCATTTCCATTGAAAAGCTGAAACGTGAGGTAAGTTCGGTCTTTGTCCATATACATCCGTCCGGAATCAGCCAGAATAATCTCGCGATTCCCCGACTCCATGCCGTTGGTTGGATGTTTATAGATAACCAATCCCTTAAGCAAATCGCCATTTTTACTCTCTTTGGGCGCTTTTATTTTATGATCTACCTTAATACTGTAGCCGGGCAAATCATTGTAAAAAATCCCCTCCTTCAGGTTCAGCGTAGCCTTGGCAGTTTTTATGTCGTAAAGTAAACTGTAGCCTTTTAAATTGGCCCAGGGCGAAACGGAGTTATTAAACCAGAAAGAGAAAGCACTGATTCCGATAGCAACAATCAGAAGAGGAAGCATAGCGCGGGTGAGCGAAATGCCCGCACTTTTCATAGCTGTTAGTTCGAAGAATTCACCCAGGTTACCAAACGTCATTAACGACGAGAGCAGAACGGCCAATGGTAACGCCGTAGGAATTGTTAACAGCGCGAAATAGAAGAGAAGGCGACCGAATGTTGCCAGGTCAAGATCTTTCGAGACGAAATCATCGATGTAAAACATCAGCAGACGCATCAGGAAAATAAAGATGACGACCCCGAGTGTTAAAAAAAACGGCCCCCAAAACGAGCCGAGTACTAGTTTATCAATCTTCTTCATTAATAATGTATAATGCAGAATGAAAATGGATAATGAGAAGCTATTGAGACGCCGTTCACATTATACATTCGGTGCCGCCATGCGGTTCATTTTCCATTATTCATTAACAAAATTTAACTACCAACAATTTCCTTTAGCTTATCCATTAAACCATCCCACAGATCTCTTAGTTCGTCTTCATCAGTAGTAGAGGAATAGTCTATAATACGTAAAAATGTCGACTGCGTCAGTTCACTCTGATCTACTCGAAAATCAACGTAGTTGTTATCGGAGCCATTTTCGTCCGTGTCCAGAAACTCAAAGCGAACGCCTTTATTTTGACGCATTGAAACCTGCCGGGCAATATGACTTTCGTTGTCCCATTGAAAATCGAACCGTTGCTCAGGCATTGTATTTACTTTGTTGGCAAACCATTGCGACAGGCCCGAAGCGGTACTGATGTACGGGAATAGCATTTTAGGAGACGCTCGAAGTTCGTATTCAGTAACAAATTTAAATTTTTCCATACGCAGTATTCTTGAAAAGGGACAGAGGCAAAGGTAAACGATTTTTTTTGCGAAAGTCAACGCTGATTTTTGGCTTAAGCCAATTTTTCCTTACTTTTGTGGCATCAATCCGGCGGGGTAGCTCAGATGGTTAGAGCGTAGGATTCATAACCCTAAGGTCGGCAGTTCGATCCTGCTCCCCGCTACCTTGAAAATACCTAACAGGCTAATTATCAGCAGGTTAGGTATTTTTGTTTTTATGTGGTGTACGGGAATGTGTACGGATTGAAAAATTATGAGGTTAATTCCTTATATATATAAGTACA
>NZ_JBMDWV010000082.1:0-6299 GCF_048594605.1 Spirosoma sp. | reverse complement strand
TAATGATCTGATCCTCGCGTTGAAGAGGCACGTCGGGCTCGGTTCCAGCCAGGATACCTTCCAGATTTACTGATAATTGCTCAATCGCAAGATCTTCCCGTGTCCGCACAATGTTTACCCGGCCTGTGAAGGCATCCCCTTTCAGACCTTCGGCAGACGTAATCAGCTTTTTGAGAGTTTTGTTATTATCCAGTGAATATTCACCAGGTCGATAAACGGCGCCCTCAATAGTGATTTTATTCTCGAAACGATCAAGAATCGCTTCGACCGTAACCAGATCGCCATCCTGCATAACGAAGCTCTTGAACTCAGGAGCCGTTACGTCGATAACTTTAAGTTCACGATCCGTTACCCGTCTTACCTTCAACCGATTTTTGTAAGCGTTAGCCGCAAAATCCCCTGCATAAAACAAAAGTTTGTCAAGCGTTTCGCCGGGTAGCATCTCGAAGATGTTGTTTCGCTTAACAGTGCCTATAATTTCGACCCGCTGGAGAAAGGTGGTAAAACGAATGTTGTCGTTATCCTGCAAGCGTAAGTCATTCCGTTGGATACCGTTCAACAAATAATCGTACAGATCAAGCGTAGCGACGATGCGGTTGTTGCGGATAAGCTGCACTTTGCGGTATGAACCAATATCATTAGGGCCGCCCGCCTGATAAATGGCGTTCATAGCCGTTGATAACGACGACATTGTGTACGTTCCCGGACGAAATGCTTCGCCTGTTACGGTTACGCGGATGCTGCGAATTTCGCCTAGTGAAAGTTCCAGATACGTATTTTTTGGCCCGTACGATGAGTTCCGCAGACCAGCAAATTTAGCCGCCATTCTGCTTTCCAGCCGAGCTTTTGCCTGTTCAATCGATAATCCTGACAACTGTACAGGGCCAATTCCTGTACCACCGGCAATATAAACGAACCCCTCCGGAGAAACTTTCTGTGTAAAGTTCGCTTCGGTATAGCCAAATAGCTGAATATTCAGTTCATCACCGGGACCGATAATGTAATTACGGGGCGTTGCTACGTTAACGTTCGGCTGAAACGTTTTTTCCATGTTCGGATCATTGAACAGGATGTAGCCAAATACTTTTCGGCGCCCTTCTTCCTTAGCCCGTTCTTCATCGGTTAACGTAGTAGTTTCTGCTGGTTGCTGATTCGGATCGGTGGGCTGGTTGGCCTCGTTCGCTGGATTCAGGTTGTTGTTGGTAGTTGCCGGATTGTTCGCGTTGGCAGGATTTGACTGTCCAGAAAGCTGCGAATTCCCCCGGCCGGAGTTACCATTTTGCTGAGTACTGGTCTGACCCGTACGCTGCTGGATCTGTTGTTGTACGTTGGCCGGAAGGTTGTTTGTATTAACACCTTGTGGTAAGGCTGTGCCTCGGCCGGGTGCGGTTGTCCCTGTCCCCGTTGCCCCGGCCCCTGTAGTACTCGTTGCTCCTGAACTAGGGGCTTGTATGACTTGTGCCTGTGCTACCGACCCTAGCACAGACAGTAACAAAATGGCGATACGTAGGCTAAACTGTCTTTGAAGAAAAGTTTTAAGAAAAAGAATATTTTTTAGCGATAAGATGTGAATATTTGCCAGATTTTGCATATTTTTAAGATGTTGAACGGGTCGGGCCAGGATGAAGATCAAGTTCTGTATCTAACGATCGATTGGCCTATATAGTACACAGTACAGTTCAGTTGGCAAAGTAAGTGAACTTTTGCTGGATTTTAAATAGTTTTTTGATCTACCGGAACTTTTCAGGCACTACCGGGTCAAGGTATAATTTTTCTAATGTTTATTTAAGCGGATTTCTAGTGACACGCCCCGCTTTTAATCTAGTTGTTTGCAATCCAATATGGTAGAATCACCTAATCAGTCTGTTCAGTATAACGAAGATAGCATTCGCTCCCTTGATTGGCGTGAGCATATCCGTCTGCGCCCTGGTATGTACATTGGCAAACTTGGCGACGGTTCGGCGGCCGATGACGGAATTTATGTTTTAATTAAAGAAACCATCGACAACTGTATCGACGAACACGTAATGGGCTTTGGTAAGACCATTGATGTTCGGGTGAGCGACCATCGCGTAGAAGTACGTGACTTTGGGCGTGGTATCCCACTTGGGAAAGTGGCTGAAGTTGTTTCGAAGATAAACACAGGCGGTAAGTACGATTCAGGCGCTTTTCAGAAATCCGTCGGTCTAAATGGAGTTGGTACTAAAGCCGTTAACGCACTGGCTACGTATTTTCGTGTACAATCTTTCCGGGATGGACGTACCGTCTGGGCTGAATTCGAACGGGGTATCCTTAAGAATCAGGGAGAAGATGCAACCAACGAACGTAACGGTACATTGATCTGCTTTGAGCCCGACGATACTATTTTTAAGCACTTTCATTTCATTCCCCAGTTTTTGGAGAACATGATCTGGAACTACTGTTACCTGAACGCGGGACTGACCATTGTTTTTAACAAGCAGAAATATCTGTCGCAAAACGGTTTGCTTGACCTGCTGCGGGACAAGACCAAAAAAGATGAAGATTCACTACGTTATCCAATTATCCATTTAAAAGGTAACGACCTTGAGATTGCGCTGACTCACGGAAACCAGTACGGCGAAGAATACTATTCGTTCGTGAATGGACAGTACACAACCCAGGGTGGAACTCATCTTGCCGCGTTACGTGAGGCCATTGTGAAAACGGTACGTGAACACTTCGGCAAAGACTACGACCCTGCCGATATTCGGGGATCAATTATTGCCGCCATAAGCATACGGGTACAGGAACCGGTTTTTGAGTCGCAAACCAAAACAAAACTAGGTTCTGTCAACATGGCGCCCGATTCGGATAGCCAGACGGTACGTTCCTTTGTGCTCGATTTCGTAAAAGCCCAGTTGGATAACTTTCTGCACATGAACGCTTCCGTACGAGATGCATTGAAAAAACGTATAGAGCAGTCCGAACGAGAACGTAAAGAATTAGCCGGTATCAAAAAACTGGCCAACGACCGCGCTAAAAAGGCAAGTCTGCACAACAAAAAACTACGTGACTGCCGTAATCACCTGACCGATTTAAAAGCGGAAGATCGTTATCAATCGACCTTGTTCATTACGGAAGGAGATTCCGCCAGTGGATCGATTACCAAATCACGTAATGTACAATTGCAGGCCGTATTCAGTCTGCGCGGAAAACCTCTCAACTGCTTTGGTTTAACCAAAAAAGTGGTTTACGAAAATGAAGAGTTTAATCTGCTGCAACACGCTCTGGACATTGAAGAGGGTCTGGAGGGGCTACGTTACAATCGTATCGTTATTGCTACGGACGCTGACGTCGATGGAATGCACATCCGGCTGTTGATGTTAACGTTTTTTCTCCAATTTTTCCCGGATCTGGTCCGAAACGGCCACTTGTATATTCTGGAAACCCCTCTGTTCCGGATACGAAATCCCAAGAATCATAAAGAAACGACGTACTGCTATTCGGATGAGGAAAAACAGGCGGCTATCAATAAATTGATGAAGGGAGGAAAAAAAGTGGAGATTACCCGTTTCAAAGGTCTGGGCGAGATCTCACCGGATGAATTTGGTCTGTTTATCGGCGAGAACATGCGTCTGGAGCCGGTTATTATTGAGAAGGAAACGTCGATTGCCAAGCTGCTTAGTTATTACATGGGCAAAAATACGCCTGACCGCCAACGGTTTATCATTGATAATTTTCGAATTGAAAAAGACGTGGAAGAAGCTGCGTTGGTTGTCTAGATAGAACGTAGTGTCATATAAACTAAAAATGCTCATTGGATTCCAATGAGCATTTTTAGTTTATACACCCGCTGACGGATAGTAGCCTGATGGTTTTGCAGACGTCAGTATTATGCTACTGACAGGCCATCTTTCAGAATAAGATAAATTACATATTTTTCTATAATTCTTATATATAAAGTATTTTAGATTATAATTAATTAATTAGTCAAAATAATATATTGCATTTATTGATGATTGACATATTTTTGTGGCTTGAATTAAAAATAGGTTAAAGCATTTTTACAAAAAGCACTTCATGAGACAACTTTTATTCGGCAGTTGGTTACTAGCCGTTTTCTTCTGCTTTCCAGTACTGGCGCAGGACGTTACTGTAAGTGGTCGCATTACTACTTCTGAAGATGGGGCCGGATTACCGGGTGTGAGTGTGCAACTGAAAGGAACAACACGCGGTACAACCAGTGATGCTGAGGGAAACTATCGACTAAGCGCCCCTGCAAACGGGCAATTAGTATTCAGTTTTATTGGGTTTGCAACCCAGGAGATTACTATCGGAAATCGGTCAACTATTTCGGTTAGTCTGGTGCCTGATGCCTCTAATCTCGACGAAGTAATTGTAACGACCTTCGGTACAGCTAAACGGGCGTCGTTTACGGGTTCGGCGGGAACGCTGACGCCCACTCAAATACAAAACCGTCCGGTAAATAATCTGGCGCAGGCGCTTTCCGGAGCTGTATCGGGTGTTCAGACAACGGCGGGAACCGGCCAGCCCGGTGCCGCCCCTAATATTCGTATTCGCGGATTTGGATCGTATTCGTCGGGCAACGAACCGCTTTACGTAGTAGATGGTATTCCGTACTCTGGAAATATCTCAAATATCAGCCCGAATGATATTGAAAGCATCTCGGTCCTAAAAGATGCCGCTTCAACGGCTTTATACGGCTCCAGAGCTGCTAATGGGGTAGTTGTTGTTACGACAAAGAAAGGGCAGAAAGACCGGAGTTCGATCAACGTACGTTATACGAAAGGGCTAAGCACGCGCGGTTTACCGGAGTACGATCGGGTAGGGGTAGGCGAGTACTATCCGCTAATGTGGGAAATGTACCGCAACAACGTAGCGTACCGGGCTTCAAACCCGCTGCCTCTGGCCACCGCGAATGCCGACGCTACCAGATTATTGGGCAGCCTGGTTGGGTACAACGTATATAACGTACCGGCAAACCAACTGGTCGATACAAATGGACAGATGAATCCGAATGCTACGCTCCTGTATTCACCTGATGATCTGAATTGGGAGAAACCGTTGATGCGGCAAGGAAATCGGGATGAACTGAACGTAAGCTTTGCCGGGGGACAAAATAAGTCGGATTATTTTCTATCGCTGTCCTACTTAAATGATAAAGGGTACCTGATCCGTTCTGATTTTAGCCGCTTCACGGGCCGTCTCAACGTGAATTCCCAGATGAAACCATGGTTACGAGTGGGTGGAAATTTATCGACGACGATCTCGAAATCGAATCAGGCTGATGCTGGTGGCACTACAGGGGGCACATCTTTCGTTAACCCGTTCTTCTTTTCCCGCAACATTGGCCCCATCTATCCTGTATATGCCTACGACCCAAATAATCCCGGCCAGTTCCTAACCTTGGCAAATGGTAACAGACGCTGGGATTACGGTAATCTGACGGCTTTAGGGCTACCCGCCCGCCCTCAGTATGGTGGTCGCCATGCCATTGCGGAAACGTTATTGAATCAGAACAACTTCCGCCGAAACGTACTGAGCGCCCGAGGGTATGCAGAATTTTCGTTCCTGAAGGACTTTAAATTTACGACCAATATCGGTACTGATCTCACCAGTATCAATACGTCTACGTTCTGGAACCCTGAAATTGGTGATGGAGCCCCAGCCGGTCGTGCAACACACGAGTTTCAGAATATTAACAGCTATAACCTCAACCAGCTGTTGACCTATAATAAATCGTTCGGAAAGCACAATTTCGATGTCTTGCTTGGACACGAAAACTTCCAGGTTGGCGACAACAATCTGGAAGGGGCCCGTACGCAGCAAATTGTAGAGGGTAACTATGAACTGGTTAATTTCACTACGACGACAAACCTGGCTTCGGTTGCGTTTATGCGTCGGGTGGAAGGCTATTTTTCGCGGATCAATTACGATTACGATCAGAAATATTTTCTTTCGGCTTCTGCCCGGCGCGACGGCTCCAGTAAATTCTATCAGGAATCTCGCTGGGGTACCTTTTATTCAGTTAGTGGCGCCTGGCGTTTAGATCAGGAAGACTTCCTGCGCTCTGTTCCATCCATTAACGCATTGAAATTGAGAGCATCCTATGGCCAGACGGGGAATGACGGAGGGGGCAATACAGGACAGGACGCGCAGGATAATACAATCAGCTATTACGCCTGGCAACCACTCTACGGCTTAGGATCATGGAACAATGCGTCAGAAGCGGGTATTCTACAAACAAGCCTGGGAAATCCAAACCTGGCTTGGGAATCGAACAATGCTTTCGACGTAGCACTTGAGTTCAGCCTGTT
>NZ_JBMDWV010000081.1:0-10232 GCF_048594605.1 Spirosoma sp. | reverse complement strand
TTTCGGCACTTTGTTAAGTCAATGGAATTAGCTGCTGAAAATGATGACCAAGCCATGATTACGTCTGCCGGACGCTGGTTGAATTGGATCAAAAGCTCCGCCGTTTATTTCCCGGACGAACTTAAAACGACTGTGCAATTGGGAGTTACCGCCTTCCTTGAGGCGCAAAAGAGCCGTGGCATTGATCTATCTGACATCACGGCCTCGCCCAATGTGCCGTGGTATGCAGAAGACTTGTTGTTCGAAGTCTCTAAATCTTCAGCCTATCGTATCCGATCATGACTTCACTTACGTTTCAAAACAGCGTTTTGCTATTACTTCTTACGTTTAGCCTGCTCCTTACCCTTGCAGTGCTTTACTCGTTCCTGATCGAAAAACGGGAGGGCTTGAGCATTTCTTACAACCGTCTGTATACATCACTCGCGAGCAGTCTGCTACTGGGTATAATTGGTTTTTTTGTGCTTACTGTCGACCTCAGCAGCACCACCCAAAAGCGGATCAGTGTGCATGTGCAGCCAATAACGCCCACTACCAAGGCTCCCCTTTCGGAGGCCAGCCAAGACCAGATCAGAAAATTGGAGCAACGAAGGGAAGTTCTGCAAATTCAAAAGTCAAAGATTGAGAATGAAATTGCTCAATTAAACATCACCATCACCCAGCTCAGTAAACGACCAAACGATACCATCACCCAGCTTAGTACACCACGCCATTCACCGCTGGGCTCTCCCACGCTTTCTCTCGCCCTGAACTCTTGGCTTGTACTGCTAACGTTGGGTATACTCATTTTTCAAACAGCGACCATAATACTAACGGATGATCTAGGTTCTCTGCTGCCCGGTTGGCGTTGGAGGCGCAATGGAAGCCGTGCCCGGGAAGAAAAGTACAGGGAAGCATTAAAACAGCTTAACCAACTGGCCGTGGAGGCTCAATTAGATCGGTACGAGACTGGGCTGAGAATAGTGGACCGGATTGAACCTGCGCTAATGAGTACGCTAGAACAAGCAGACTACTATTACCTCAAATCTTTCTGCACCATTCAACTATTACTACGACAATACACTACGGAGGGAAGTGGTTTTCCTACCCCTAAAGACAAAGCGATGATGGCTGATACGGACAAAAGTTTGAAAACATTACTCAGCCTGGCCCCCCGCATGACTGAAGCCATGTATTTAGTTGGTGTACTCAAAATGATGCAGGAAGAGTACCAGGAGGCCATCGACAATTTTGACAAAGCGCAGGTGGGCCTTGGTGAGAAGGATGTTGACTTTGATAATTTTATCAGTACGTGTTGTCTTCAGTTGGCTTCCAACCTACTAACGCAGGGCAACATCGACGGTGCCGATCAATTGTTCCGGCGGGTGATTTCTATTGGCATTGCGGCTGACCGCGTACCTGCGATCCTATTGAAAAATCGTTTACTACAGGTACGTCAACATTACGTCAACAGGGAATTTGAAGCAGCCCGACAAGCCCTTGAGGCCGTAAACCAGATCTCTAACTTAACCCAACAACAACAACAGGCAATCGACATCATCTCAGAATCAATGAATATTCTGCTGCTTGATGGTGAACAACAGCACACGGAGGCACTTGGTGCGACCCGTACTTTCCTGAAAAAGTGGACACCAGCTGATATGCCCCCACCCGATGAGCTTACAGCCGATGAGTTTTTATTTTCCAGCACCCAGGAAGAAGTCTTGCCTTTTTCGGCAGAAGCATTCTGCGGATTCTATTTTCTTACAGCGGTGCTGCAATTGCAAACGCAGCAAGGCCGCCTTTCTCAAACCCAAACTGATGGCATTACCTACTCGTTGCTACGTGCCTTGCAATTTATACCCCGCCACCGCGAAGTTTTAGCCGCACTTGGTATTTTATATTTTTATGTAAATACGGATAAACGGATTAAGGCACTCGAATGGCTGGAAGCGTCAGTAGCCATGGGAGTTTTTCATCCCCTCGTTGTCCAATTGGTCGAAAAAGAAAAAGGGCGGGAAGTCAAGCGAGTCATGTTGTTGGACAAATTTATTTCTTTATCCTTAGAAAGACTTTTTGCACGCGACATCTCAGAAAACATGAGAAAAGCGCTACTCGATGAATGGGGTCTATTCAAGGAATATCATCCGGCACTGCAAGAAATCAAGTCTACACCCAAACCTGAATATGCCCCCATTACTCTGCAAGCCGTGCTAAACCGGGCAAAGTATATTGAAGAATTTACCTCCGAAGTGAATAGCTATGAGATTAGTGAACCTTCTGTTCACTTTAAAGTGACTCAAGAACGGTATGGTAGACTGGCACGGCAGCTCCAGAACCATATTCAAGAACTCACCGAAGTTGAGAAACAAATTCTGCTGGAGATTGGTAAACAAGTACTGCGCTAATTTTAATCTAAACAAAATCATGGAACCGGAAAAGGAAGTTAACCATTCGGAGGAAGAGCAGGAAGGGCCTTCCTCAGGGTCAGTGATGGAAGAAGCTGATGCGGAGAGCCGTCATTCACCCACCCCGTCGCCTATAGCTGCTATTGTAGACAAACCCTCAAATGCACCCGGCGGATTAAAATTAATAAACCGAGGCAGCAAACTTAGAAAGCAACTCTTGAAAAAAAAAGTCCCAATTGCTTATAAAGATCAGTTTAAAGACGATGCTCCTGCCATTGCACCTTTTTTAAGTGCCATTCTGGAACAGAAAGTAGATCGGTTTGCCAACCTGATGGAAAAGTTCATTCACAGAAAATAAACCAAATTCTGAAGCTGATGATTTGCCCACAATGTTATTCAACGGTGCCGACAGGAGCTACCGAATGTCCTGCCTGTAATACAGCATTTCAATTTGCCGGCATAGCAACCACAACAACCAGCTTCTTTGTTGAGCGAGCAGTAAGCCGTAAACTATCCGAAGAAGAAAATCAATCGTTATTAAAAAAAATGGAGGAGTCTGACAAAATACTGTCCCAGACTTTTGCCGGTCAGTTGGCTTATATAAAGCCTGACGAACTCGATGATATACTTGGCAAGCTTCAGGCTGACCACGACAAAGATTGGGAAAGAAATGTAAGTGCTTTGGCAAAAGCGGATTTGCAGCAATTACAGTTTGAGGGCCTACAACTGCAACACCTCATTTCTGACAATAAAGAAATCACCAATATACTTAACGTGGGTTTAAAATTACTCGCAAAAAAAAAATATGCTGAAGCAGCCGAGTGGTGGAGTCTACAACGAGGACAGCCACAAGTGCTCCCGCAATCTAAAGCAGAACTGCTCTATTTGCTGATGGAGATGTTTACCTATCGCCTGGACAACCAATTAAATAAAATCAATCATTTAATACAGCAAATCAGGCAGCACTCTAAATTTGGGAACTCTGTTTAGTCAAGGGTCGATTATAACCCCCAGTTAAACAACTTTTTGTCTAATATTGGACAGTTTTGAGTTAATAAACTGTCCAATATAAGTTAACGCTTGTGACCTGCTCACCTGATTCCAGGACAAGTTACTTGTCCTGGAATCAGGTGAGCAGGTCAGGCTAAAATACGTTCAATAATTTGACTTTCATTATTAATTAATGAACTATCTAATAGACTGTATATAAAGCGGTTAAATCTATTTTTGATATAAATGAAAATTGTTTACGAAAACCTCCGATTCTAATCAGGACAAGACAAGCATAATGATCCAGCCAGCTAGCAACCTGAAAGGTTTAAATCGCGTACGCTTGGTTTAGGGCTATAAAAGCAGTCATGTACATTTTGTGTACATGACTGCTTTTATCGTGTACATTTTTTACTGATATTTGTACATGAATCAATTTCAAGCTGAACTTCCTTATAATAAGCTACCTCTGTTACCACCTGCACGTGAGCTCGTAGAAACAATACAGATCTTACGTCAGGAGAGCCGAGCGGCTTCAGCACTCGCTGAATTAAAAGGTTTGAGCAGATTGTTACCCAATCCCGCTATCTTAATCAACGCACTGGTGCTGAAAGAAGCCAAAGCGTCCTCTGAAATTGAAAACATTATTACCACCGATGACAAGCTCTATCGAGCCTTGAGTCTCAAAGGGCAAGATGTTGATAAGGCTACTAAAGAAGTACTTCGCTACCGACAAGCCCTTTACACGGGGTATCACTTTATTAAACAGAAAGGATTTTTAAGTACCAATGGCATCCTTCAGATTCAACAGGAACTGGAGCAAAATCAGGCAGGTATCCGACGGCTTCCCGGTACTAGCCTGCGGAATGATCGGACCAATCAAGTCATTTACACGCCACCTGATGACCCCGCTGTGCTAAACGCTTTAATGCACAATTTGGAAGAATACCTTAATCATAGTGAGCTAGAGGACGTTTCGCGGCTCATCAAGCTGGCTGTCCAGCATTATCAGTTTGAGAGCATTCATCCCTTTTACGATGGCAATGGGCGTACCGGACGCATTATTAATGTACTTTATCTACTGCTTCACGATTTATTAGGTGAACCCATCCTTTATTTAAGTGGCTACATCATTGCGCACAAAGCGGACTATTACCGATTTTTACAAGCCGTGCGTACGGAGCAGAACTGGGAGGATTGGATCTTATTCATCTTACAAGCCGTTGAGGTAACAGCTCGGAAGACGATTGATCAAATTACACGTATTCAAGGGCTATTTGACCAGACGGTTGAGCAAGTTCGTAGACAAGCGCCAAAAATATATAGTAAAGAGTTAATCGAGGTGTTATTCGAGTATCCCTATAGTAAAATCGAGTACTTGGTTGATCGCCTACAAATTGACCGCCGGACGGCCTCTAAGTATTTGCGTAGCTTAGAGCAGATAGGCGTGCTTCGTGCTGAGAAGAAGTGGAAAGAAACGCTGTTTATTAATGTTGCCCACTTCAATTTGTTGCGTGAATAGTCAGCTTACCAACGGAATTTAAGATGTAGCCTATATTAGTTATTTGACGTACACCTGTTCATTTGTTATCGTTCACGAAAAGGTTGATTCTTAGCATTAACTGAACTTTTTAAAATCAGCTGCCAGAACCGTACCAAAAACGTCGGACTACGTATGAAATAAGTTACACGGAACTACCTATGGAACCCTTCTCGAAAGAACACCAAAACCGGCTATTTTCTATGCCTACAGGGCGAACCCGCCGTGCTGGAATATATATAGCGTCAACCTTAAATCCAGGATAAAAAGCTGGAAATGTAGCTACACTGATCCCTTTTTTACAAAATCCGCTACCTGAACGCTATATCGCTGTTTCGGTTTTTTTAACGCTATGTCGTCGTTTTTTACCGAACAGATAAAAGGTAATTTCTTGATAATCAGGAAAATACAAAGTTGGCACAAGTTTTGAAACTTCAACTTAAGGCGTTCTTGAATATATAAAAATAACATGATAACAGCGAGACTAATGTTTGTAGATACGTTGGCCCTTCCTGCTTATATAAGATAGATAGGTCGAAACTAAAATAGCTTCTTATTAACACGTTTTCTTTTCGTCACTAATACACATTTCGGGATGCAACCATTGAAAATCGATGATATTGTTGTTCAGTTGACTAAATACACCGTTGAGCCGAACGATCAAGACCAATTTCGCCTAGCGATGAGCGCATATGTGTTCCAGGCACTAAATGCTGAGGGAAACATAATGGCTGAGGCTTACGCTGAGATTGAACACCCCACCGTACTGTGGTTGATTGAGCGGTGGGAAAATCAGGAATCACTTACGGCATTGCAAGCCAGCAGCCAGGCTAAGGCTATCGACACACTGGCCAAGGTAGGCATGACGACTCCACACGAGAAGATTTCGGTAACGGATCTGGAGCCTCTCTCGAAAGAGGACTGGCGTAGATCACCAGACGCCAACGATGACCCAATGACGGTAATGCTATTCGTGGACGCCAGGCCAGGAACGCAGGATGAGTTCAAAAAAAGATACCATGCCGCTATGCCCTCTATCCGCGGTGAAGCTGGTGTGGTTACCTACCAGCTCACCCAGCTAAATGGAGCCAAAACGAAGTTTCTCACCTATGAAAAATTCCGCAATCCGGAGGCACTTCAGACACACCTACAGTTCCCGTTCGTGGGACCAATTCTCGATTTTCTGCACACCTCCATCACGAACCCACCTTTCGAGAAGGGACTGCATAAGCTAAAGCTATTTGCGCCCGCGACTCAGGAGTAGCACCTCATTACTTGTGTAGTTAGAATACTCATTATTAACTCAATAACTATATGGTTACTCAACAAAATAGTACACATGAATTGGAAGTGCTCCAGCAGCTTTCCAGCGCGCCGGTTGTGGCGACCATGCCTGTTGCGCACCTGCTCACGGCCCCCGGAAATGATGGGCTGCGCCAGTTTTTCTTTGATCCGATTGACGATGATCAGCAGTTGGCCGGTCAGAATATCGCCGTCATTGCTGCTGATGGCTTCGAAGAGATAGAGCTGCTTGGACCCGTATGGTACTTCCGTGCTTTGGGTGCCAAAGTCGATGTCGTTTCCATGAAGGCTAACCCGGCCCCGGCCCGTTTTGGACTAACTATGCCAGAAATGGCTCAGGATCACATCATGGCCATCCAGTACCTACAGCCTGTGGGCTGGGTTAAGGTGGATCGGCGGATCGATGAAATCCAGGTAGCCGAATACGATGCGATCTTCATTCCCGGAGGAGCCTGGAACCCGGATAACCTGCGCCATGACAAGGATGTAATCGCTTTCGTTCAGGCCTTCAACCAGTCAGGCAAGCTGGTAGCAGCCATCTGCCATGCACCCGTCGTGCTGGCTACGGCCGACATCCTGAAAGGTAAGACGCTGACCGGCTACTGGAATATACAAACCGATCTGAAAAACGCCGGTGGACAGGTAGTAGACCAGCCGGTAGTAGTTGACGGTAATCTGATCACCAGTCGCCATCCGATCGACGTAGCGGATTTCTCCCGGGCTGTGGCCGAGTGGCTAACCGAAAACAAGAATGCAAAGTAATACTGGTCTCCTCACTCCCTCTCCCTGGAAGGAGTGGGGACCTTCCTGCTCTTTTTTATCATTTCATCCATGTTCCTACCGCTATGGCATCTAAGTGGTCTCCGGGCAGCAACTCACGGCGTACCTTTCTTAAAAACACCACTGGCCTGGTTGGACTGACGCTGGCACCCATGAATCAGGCTGAACATACAGCGCCCGGTCCCTCTGTTGTGCAGGGCGCTACTGAACTGTCTTTACGCATCAATGGCCGGGTGTACTCGCTGCGAGCCGAGCCCCGGACAACCTTACTGGATGCGCTACGCGAGTATCTGCACCTGACCGGCACCAAAAAAGGCTGTGACCACGGCCAATGTGGTGCCTGTACCGTCCACGTGGAGGGCGAGCGTATCACCTCTTGTCTTACACTGGCAATCATGCAGCAGGATAAAGCCATAACGACCATCGAAGGGTTGGCGAATGGCGATGACATTGCGACTGCCCGGTTACATCCGATGCAGGAGGCTTTTCTCAAGCACGATGGGTTTCAGTGTGGGTATTGCACATCCGGACAGATTATGAGCGCCGTAGCCTGTGTACGGGAAGGCCACGCTACGTCCGATGATCAGTGCCGGGAGTGGATGAGTGGGAATATCTGCCGATGTGGCGCTTATCCCAATATCCTGGCTGCTATACGAGAAGTGGCGTCTCGTCAGTAATACACCTGTCCCTATCATCGACAACTTCACTACGTATCATCTGTCAAGATCGTAACCCATGAATGACTTTCACTATGCCAGGGCTAACACGGCCAGAGAAGCTGTGGACCTGATGAGCGATCAGCCGGAAGCCGTGTATGTGGCGGGCGCTACGACATTGCTGGATTTGATGAAGGCCAATCTGGCGGCTCCGCCCTTACTGATCGACATCAACACGCTACCCTTCAAAGGCATTGAGCAAACCAAAGATGGACTGCGCATTGGGGCCATGGAACGCATGAATACCGTAGGCGAAAACCCACTTGTCGTGCAACAGTTTCCGGCCGTATCGCAGTCATTACTGCTGGCGGCCTCGGCGCAACTACGTAACATGGCCAGCATCGGCGGTAATCTGCTGCAACGCACCCGCTGCGGTTACTTCCGCGATGCTGCTTTTCCCTGCAACAAGCGCCAACCGGGCTCCGGTTGCCCTGCCCTCACCGGCGACAATCACAACATGGCGATTCTGGGAACTAGTGAACGTTGCATCACAACCAGCTATCCCGGTGACTTGGCCGTAGCACTGGTGGCTTTCGATGCCGTGCTAATTCTGCAAAATCGAACCGGTAAACAGCGTCGGATGCCCATCAACGAATTCTATCTGCTGCCCGGCGATACACCGCATCGCGAGAACGTACTGGAAGCGGGTGAATTGATTATGGCAGTAGAGATTCCGGCCGCTGCTCACGCCCAGCACTCAACCTACCTGAAAGTGCGCGAACGAACCAGTTATGCGTATGCACTGGCATCGGCGGCCGTGGGTCTCGATATTCAGAAGGGTATTATTCGCTCGGCCCGGGTAGCCCTGGGTGGTGTGGGTGCGCAACCCTGGCGCAGCCCAGCCGCTGAGAAAGTGCTAACGGGAGCCCCGGCAAAACTAGCTACGTTTCAGAATGCTGCCGCTGCCGCGCTCCAGACCGCCAAACCACGTAGCGAAAATGCCTTTAAAGTAGAACTAGCTCAAAACACGCTGGTGCGCGCGCTGCAAACCGTGGCGAATGCCTAGGCGAACCTTCGTACCCGTTGCACCTATCTCCTTCGTTTATTTTCACTCCTTAAGACGTATGAGTCTAACTAATAACCCAAGATTTGCTGACCAGCAGTCCTCATCAGACGTTGTGGGCAAGCCGCTGATCCGTGTCGATGGGCGGGCCAAAGTGATGGGGGCAGCCACGTACACAGCGGAGCACAACCAATTACCCGGTCTGGTTCATGCTGTATTAAAAACCAGCGACGTAGCGAAGGGCCGCATCACCGGTTTTGACGACAGTGCAGCCAAGCAGATTCCGGGCGTACTGGGCATCGTCACGCACCAGAATCTACCACCGCTGGCGCAAACGCCTGCCACGCCGGAAGGCAAAAAGAAGATTGCGCTGGCGATGCAGATGAGCTTCACCCCGCTGACCTCGGATCAGATTTTTTACGCCGGGCAGCCTGTCGCTATTGTCGTTGCCGATACGCTGGAGTACGCTCAGCACGCGGCCGCGCTGTTGAAGGTGTCCGTTGTTGCCGAACAGCCCGTAGCCTCCTACCAGGATGCTCAGGCGAAACTGTTTACACCGACTGAGGGCGCGGCTGCCCAGATACCAGCTAAGCGCGGGGATGCTCAGACGGCCTTTTCGAACGCTCCAATACAATTGACGCTTACCTGCCAGCACAGCACCAACCACCACAACCCGATGGAGCCGGGCGCTACCATTGCTCATTGGGAGGCAACAGACCGCGTAACCGTTTACGACACGACGCAGGCCATAGCCTCGACCCACAAGGCGCTGTGCGTTATGCTCGGTCTGCCCCCCGACAACGTAAGGGTCGTCAACAAATACCTCGGTGGAGGCTTTGGTTGTAAACTCACGATGTGGCCACATACCGTACTGACGGCACAGGTCGCCAAAGCCGTAGGCCGACCAGTGAAGTTGGTTCTGACGCGTCCACAGATGTTTACCAGCATGGGCCATCGGGAGGACCAGGAGCAGACGCTGCGTGTAGGTGCTACGAAAGAGGGTAAGCTATTGGCCCTGCTGCACGAAAAAACGGCTACGACCTCGCCCTGGGACAATTACGCCGAAATGAACAGCAAGATCGTGGACATGCTCTACGCCTGTCCAAATTTTGAGGCCTCCCTGAAGCAAGCCCGGGCCAACGTGATGACCTCTACCTACATGCGCGGCCCCGGCGAAGCCCCAGGTTCGTTTGCCATCGAGTGCGCTATGGATGATTTGGCATACCGGGTCGGGCTGGACCCCATTGCCATCCGGCTGCTGAACCACGCCGACAAGGACCCAGGCACCGGCAAGCCCTGGAGCAGCAAAAGCCTGAAGCAGTGTTACGAGCGTGGCGCGGAACTGTTCGGCTGGAGCAAACGAAACCCGAAAAACGGCGTCACTCGTCAGGGTAACAAACTCATAGGCTGGGGCATGGCTTCAGGCTCGTACCCAGTACATGACGCGCAGGGCAACGCTCGCGTGCGACTATATGCCGATGGCCACGCCCTGGTGCAGGCTGCTGCCACTGACTTGG
>NZ_JBMDWV010000080.1:0-13285 GCF_048594605.1 Spirosoma sp. | reverse complement strand
CTGGGCCAGCTCGTCCTTCTCCTTGACCGAGGCCAGCAGCATTTCCCGGGCGGCTCGTGAGGAGCGGAACTGGCGGAAGAGCTGCAGGGTCTGATGGGCCCGGCTGCTGCTGGGCTGGTGGGGGTGGATGGGCTGGAGCAGAGCCAGCCAGTCTGGGGGGAAGTGGGGCACGATTCGTCCCTGTCGGAGGTAGTAGTCGATCAGGCCCTCGATGCTGCCGAAGTAGCGGTAGATGAGCACTTTGCTGACGTCGGCCTGTTGGGCCAGTGCCTGGATGGAGAGGCCCTGGAGTCCCTGTTGGGTGAGGATGTGTTCGAGTGCCTGCAGGATGCGCTGCATGGTGGCGGCCCGGTCACGTTTAGTGAGTTGAATAGTTTCCATGGTTTTGAGAGAAGGTGAATATTGACACATAAAAGCCTGTTAATGAACAAGAACGAAGTTTTTATAAATATTCATTAACTAATACTGATTTTAAATTAACAAATGACGACGAAAATAAATCCATCCGTACGAATTATTGAGGCAATGGGACAGTAAACATCGTGCCTCTGACAGCCAAAAAGAGTCGTTGTTAAAAGCATCTGGCTTTTACACCTCCCCGCAATTAAAGTTTAGTGTTGCTGCTCATCCTTCAGAATTCACTTCTTAACAAAGCTGCTTTTCCAATCCTGAACTTCAGATAATGAGATGTTTGGATACTTATCCAACCGCAGACAGCCAGGCCCGCCAACATGCCGGATAGCTCATCAGTCAGTCATAAAAAAGAATTGTATGTATTGGTATGGTAGATGTAACGACAAAGCAGCCTCTGCTCACCCAAGGGTAACGTTTTTTCTATAGCCGTATCCTGAATTTATGTCGAGTAGACAGTAACAGGGGGGTAAAAATTAATAGACAGTTCATCAGAAGTGCAAACAAATTGTCAATTTGAAAATGGCTGGGCCGTTGTCTCACTTGACGAACAATGTACCTGACTTTATCAGCCAAGCGCTATCTAAAGCGGTTCAATGGATTACTAACTAACTGAAAAACAGGGAACCGTTTCACCTAGCAAGCACTCAAGCCAGGTATCGGCTCGTTTAGTAAGCCATTGAAAATGAGTCATAAAATAGCTCTATTATCCGAACACGCTTCTCCATTAGCAACGATCGGTGGTATCGATGCCGGTGGTCAGAATATTGCCGTAGCCGAACTGGCCCTGCACCTGGCGAAGCTAGGACACCAGGTCGATGTATTTACGCGCTGGTACGATGCCAGCCAACCTCAAGTGATTGAGTGGCAAACTGGTGTCCGCGTCATTCACATCCAGGCTGGTCCAGTAGCCTCTATCCCTAAAGAAGAGTTGATGCCCCACATGGACGAGTTCGCTCAGCGAATGATCCACTTTTTCAAACAGCAGACCCGGCCCTATTCTTTGGTTCACGCCCACTTTTTTATGTCAGGTTACGTAGCCTGTCAGATAAAGCAGCAATTAGAAATTCCATTCGTCGTGACGTTTCATGCACTGGGCAAAGTCCGTAAACGCTATCAGGCAGACTCTGATCGGTTTCCTGAGGACCGAGATGCCATTGAGCAGTGCGTTATCCAACAGGCCAACGCCACAATAGCACTTTGCCCTCAGGATCGCGAAGACCTGATTCAATTGTACCAGGTGACTCCTGCGCAAATCACACTGATTCCGAATGGGTTCAATCATCAGCAATTCTATCCCGTCGATAAAGCATTGGCTCGGCTCCTTATTGGGTGTGAAACAACCGAGCCCATCCTGTTGCAGTTGGGGCGTCTGGTTCCGCGCAAAGGTGTTGACAACGTCGTTCAGTCCCTGGCCACCCTTCATCGGGAATATGGAATCAGAGCACGATTACTCATCGTAGGGGGTGATTCCACTCAGCCCGATCCTACCCTGACTCCTGAAATTGGCCGATTAATGGAACTGGCCCGTCAGATCGGTGTCGAACAATGGGTGACATTCACAGGTAGTCGAAACCGGGATGATCTACGCTATTATTATAGTGCTGCCGACGTATTCGTCACTACGCCCTGGTATGAGCCATTTGGTATTACCCCCCTCGAAGCAATGGCCTGTGGCACGCCAGTCGTCGGCTCAGCTGTGGGAGGAATTAAACATACCGTACTCGACAACGAAACCGGATTTCTGGTCCCTCCCAATCAGCCCAAAGCGTTGGCGGCTAAGCTAGCCGCTCTGCTTTTTAACCGTAAGCTCCGTTTACTATTAGGTAATCAGGCTGTCAGTCACGTGCAAGCCAATTACACCTGGCAACGTGTCGCTGAGCTAACGGCTGTCTTGTATGAGCAGATACTGGCCTGGGCGCTTCCAACTACATATCCGTCGACGTTATCTCCCATTGCCACCCTTAAACCAGCTGCGACATCAAGAACCGTAGCAATCAAAGAATAGCGGATAGGTATGATGAACAAAGCGATTTTTCTTGATAAAGACGGAACCCTGATTGTTGACGTACCGTATAACGTCAATCCAACTCAGATCGAGCTTTATCCGGACGCTGGTCCAGCCTTACAGCGTATGCAGCTGGCAGGTTACCAGCTAGTCGTTATATCCAATCAGTCAGGTATTGCACAGGGATATTTTACGGAATCAGCACTACCGGCTGTATGGGAACGTATAGCTGATCTATTTGCGCCCTTTGGCGTCGTATTCAGCGGGTTTTATTATTGTCCACACGATCCCTTGGGTACAGTGAGTCATTACGTAATGACCTGCGACTGCCGAAAACCTAAACCCGGTATGCTCCAACGAGCAGTTCAGGAACTGCACCTAAACCTGAGTGAATCCTGGATGATTGGCGATATTCTCCATGACGTGGAAGCTGGGAATCGGGCTGGTTGCCGAACCATGCTGGTAAACCGGGGTAATGAAACCGATTGGATCGGAGGACCTTATCGGACGCCAACACTCACCGTAAATTCCTTACAAGAAGCCGCCGATCAACTTGCGCAAACTCAGGTCAAAGCGCCAACTCCTGTATAATATGAAACAGACGACGTTAAAACCCTGGCCCGACGGCTGGCGAATCCTGTGTACCCGGCCTGACAATCTGGGTGATGTATTGATGACGACGCCTGCCTTTAGAGCCCTAAAAGAATCTTTCCCAAACTGCCAGTTAACTTTATTAACTTCTTCTGCAGGTGCTGCCATTGCCCGACTGATTCCATATATCGACGACATCATTATTTTCGATGTGCCCTGGGTTAAATCGGATAGTCAGGCACCAGAACCGTCGTCTTTAGTTGCCATAGTCGATCAGCTCCGGCAACGCCAGTTCGATGCTGCCATTGTCTTTACGGTTCAAAGTCAGAATCCTTTGCCAATGGCTATGTTATGTTATCTGGCCCAAATCCCACGAGTCTTGGGGTACTGCCGTGAGAACCCATACCATTTGCTAACCGACTGGGTACCCGATCCTGAAGTATTAGTAGCCACCCGCCATGAGGTTGTTCGCCAACTGGACCTGGTACGTGCAATCGGAGCCACAACCAACCAGAAAAAACTCTCGATCTGTCTACCTTCTGGAGCGCGGGAAACCTCCCAACAGGTACTAACAGAACTTGGTGTTGATTTGAACAAGCCCTGGATATTGTTGCATGCGGGTGTAAGTGAGGAGAAACGACGCTATCCAGCCGAAAAATTCACCGAGGTAAGCAGGCAACTTATTCATGACGAAGACGTGCAGATTATTCTTACGGGAAGCCGTTCCGAGTGGGCTTATTCAGAACAGATTCGACAGTGGATCGGCAAAGGTGCTTATAACCTGGCTGGTCGGCTGGCTTTGCCTGAATTCTGCGGTCTTATTGCCAATGCTCCGTTACTGGTATCGAACAATACTGGACCCGTTCATATTGCAGCGGCTGTAGGCACGCCTGTAGTCGTGGTCTACGCCAAAACAAATCCACAACACATTCCCTGGATGGTTCCCAACCAGGTGCTGTATGTGGACGTACCCAAACACCTTCGTAGTCGAAATGTGCTTTTGCAAAGGTTCCCTAAACATGCCGAGCCGGATGCTACGCCTGAGCGAATTGTTGCCGCTATAAAAAAATTACTGAACCCGGTAGCTAACGTAGTGACGTCTGACACTATAACCGAATCTGGCACTATTACCCATTAACTTCTTACCTCAACGTTATGTATACGCTTGGAATTAATGCCGCTTTTCATGATCCAGCTGCTGCGCTTGTGCGTGACGGAATCGTACTCGCGGCCGCTGAAGAAGAACGCTTCACGCACATTAAACATGGTAAACGGCCTGTTCCTTTTTCGACCTGGGAATTACCGTACAATGCCATCGATTTCTGCCTAAAAAAAGCAGGTATTCAGTTAACCGATGTCGACCATATTGCCTATTCATTCGACCCATTACCACTACTGGGTGATCACCGTGAAAGGCTGACCGTCGAGATTCCGCTGCGTCCCGAAGGAACTCGTCGCCCTATCGATCCACAGAATGGGCCGAACTGGCAAAATCCGTACGAGGGTTTATTTTTAGCCTCGATCCTGAATGCGCCAGGCCATTTGGTCGATGGTGTACCGCTTCATCTGGCGAAACGATTTGGAGGTGCTACATTAGACACGCTGGGTCAATGGCAGTTTGTCAATCACCATTTAGCTCATGCCGCCAGTGCGTTTCTGCCCAGTCCGCATACCAAAGCTGCCGTGATCGTCATTGATGGACGTGGTGAACGAGCGACGACCAGCTATTGGTTGGGCGAAGAAAATCAACTGACTTTGTTAGGCGAAGTTCATCTCCCGCATTCGCTGGGATTACTCTACGAAGACATGACCGACTACCTTGGCTTTCTTCGTTCGTCGGATGAGTATAAGGTAATGGCGCTGGCTTCGTTCGGCAAACCTGCTTACACCGATTATTTCCGTCGATTGATTCATTTGGGTGATAATGGGCAATATACCATCGACCAACCCGATTTCGTATCGCAATTCGGTCCTGCCCGCCCTAAAGGCAGTGAACTTCGGCAAATTCATTTCGACATTGCCCATTCACTCCAGCTCGTATTGGAAGAAACTGTGCTGACGCTTATTTCCTGGCTTCATGAACGTACTGGTGCTGATGCGCTATGTATGGCTGGGGGCGTAGCACTTAACTGCGTGATGAATGCCCGTCTACGTGACCAGGGGCCATTTCAGAACATCTGGGTGCAGCCAGCCGCTGGGGATGCCGGTACCGCGCTCGGAGCCGCTATGTATACAGATGCCCAGCAACGGCAAACCAACCAGCGGGCTTACGAAATGGAACATGTTTATCTAGGCCCTTCCTATTCTGATGAGCAAATCGAGCGGTTTTTGCAATGGTCGAAGTTACCTTACCGGCGGCTGACCAACCTGGCCGACGAAGTGGCCGAGTACCTGGAGCAGGGACATATCATAGGCTGGTTTCAGCAGGGGATGGAATTTGGTCCCCGGGCCCTGGGCGCACGTTCCATTCTGGCGCCACCTTTCCCCGCTTCCATGCAGGCCAGGCTGAATGATTTAAAAGATCGTGAGGACTTCCGCCCTGTAGCTCCAGTGATTCTGGAAGAAGCGGCCGATCAGTATTTTCTGAATGCGCAAAAATCGCCGTTTATGCTTTTTGTCAACGATGTTCGTCCTGAACGGCGCGACGACATTCCGGCAGTGACGCATACGGATGGCACCGCCCGTATTCAGACCGTCAACGCTCAACAAAATCCGTCCTATTATGCCTTGTTGAAGGCATTTGAAAAACGTACCGGCGTTCCAGTGTTAATTAATACGTCCTTTAATACGCAGGGCGAGCCCGTAGTTTGTACGCCCCGCGATGCGGTAGAGTCGTTCTGGACATCGCCCCTTGACGCTCTGGTAATTGGTTCATTTATGCTGGTTAAAACAGGAGCGTCCTGGTCACGCGAAAGCGAAGCCATCTCAAAAGAATTTCTGCCCGTTTATGAATAACCTTCTGTTCAGCGTAGTGATACCTACCTACCGACGGCCAGCCTTGCTACAACGGTGTCTGGTGGCTTTAGCTCAGCAAACCTTGTCCAATGACCAGTTTGAGGTTATTGTGGTGGACGACGGTAACGATGATCAAACCGCTACACTTGTCAACAATATAAGCCATCAATTGAACCTTCAGATAACGTATCTGGGACAACCCCAGCGTAGCGGGCCGGCAGCGGCCCGAAATCGGGGCTGGCGAACCGCAAAAAGCTCATTTATTGCCTTCACAGATGATGATTGCATTCCTCAGTGCGATTGGCTAAAAGCTGCCTTAAAACGGTTCAATGCCGGTGCTTCCGTCGTGACAGGCCGGATAGAAATGCCCCTTCCAGAACGTCCAACTGCCCATGAACGTACTACGGCTTTTTTAGAAACAGCGGAGTTTGTGACGGCAAACTGTTTCTGTAAGCGCAGCGCCTTAGAGCGGGTAGGTGGTTTCGACGAGTCTTTCGACATGGCCTGGCGTGAAGACAGTGCGCTTCAGTTTGCGTTCATACAAGCGGGGATACCGATTGAATCCTGTCCAGAAGCCCTCCTACAACATCCTCTACGTCCTGCGCCCTGGTATGCACCTTTAACCGACGAGCGAAAAAATCAGTATGACGCGCTGCTTTATAAACTGTATCCCGATCTTTTCCAAATGCGTATTCCGCACTATCGAGGATTGGTCGGGGCTTATTATGGAGTAATTGGCAGCGCTCTGGCAGTCGTCGGCGGGGCTATAGGCGGCAATAAATCTCTGGTGAGAACAGGTGGGCTAAGCTGGCTTTTGATAACGACGGGTCTAATCATCTATCGTCAGGTGAATCAACCCTTCCGAGAGCTACCCAAAAATGGGTTGATAGCGACTGTTTCGCCCTTTCTATCAGTGTATTGGCGGCTCTACGGTGCGGTAAAGCATCAGGTTTGGTTTTGGTAGGTATTTGCGGTTTTCATGATGGATAAATTAACTCACTATCTGGGCTACTCTCCTCAACGTATCGTTGTGTTTCGGGCGTTGAAACTAGGCGATTTGCTGTGTGCCGTACCTGCTTTCCGGGCTTTACGACGCGCCTTCCCAACTGCACATATTACCCTGCTTAGTTTGCCCTGGGCTTCTGAGTTTGTCGATTTATACCCAGACTATTTCGACGAGTTTATTTCATTCCCCGGTTGGCCGGGTCTTCCGGAACAGCCAGTGCACTCTGTTCAGACGGTAGCATTTCTGGCGCAAATGCAGACCCGGAAGTGGGATGTAGCCATTCAGATGCAGGGCAGCGGTACGTTTGTCAATATCATGCTAAGCCTGTTTAAAGCAAAAGCTGTAGCAGGTTATTTTCCCCAGCATCAACCCGAACAGCGCCTGGGCGAACCGGCACTGTGGTTTCCCTATCCTATTCAGGAGCATGAAGTCAGGCGTCACGTTCAACTGATGACATTTCTGGGCATCAATTCGACAGACTACGACCTTGAATTTCCGCCAACACCAGCAGCTATTCCAGCAGCTTTACAAACGCTTAACCAGCCCTACGTCTGTATTCATTCCGGGGGAATCTCAGGGCGACGATGGTCTGAAACCAATTTTGCCCACGTAGCTGATCAACTCGCCGATCAGCACTTCGCGATTGTGCTGACGGGAAGTGCGGCCGAAAAGTCCATCACCCAGTCTGTTCAGGATCAGATGCGCCATTCCGTTATCGATTTAACAGGCCAAACCAGCCTGATAACGCTGGCGGCTGTTCTACGTCAATCAGCGTTCTTAGTTAGTAATGACACAGGCGTTTCGCATGTGGCAGCGGCCTGTCACGTACCCAGCGTCGTTATTTTCACTTCCGCTGATCCCGATGAATGGGCACCTCTGAATGGGCAACGTCATCGCGTTGTGCGGGAAGTTGAGGCTACTCCAGAACGTATTGTCAATGAAGCGATTCACTTATACCAAAGCCTGAAACAGTTTACCTAGAGACGTAATACGTTACTGATGAAAAAACTATCGATTTTAATCTGGCATATTCACGGTGCCTACCTTACAGCGATTACGCAAACCGAACACAACTGGTATTTACCGATAAAATCGGATGATTCTGAAGGTTATATTGGCCGGGGGAAAGACTCTACGCTGCCCGACTACGTTCGGGAGATTCCGGCCGATCAGATCAGCAATATCCATCTGGACTTGATCATTTTTCAGACTCCCCAGAATTATCAGATCGACCAATACGAAATCCTGTCTGAGCAACAGCGTCAATTGCCCGGTATCTACCTCGAACATAACACGCCCGAGCCACACCCTACCCATACGCGCCATCCGGCGGCAGAGAATCCCAATCTGCAATTGGTTCATGTTACGTATTTCAACCAACTTATGTGGGACAATGGCAATACGCCAACCCATGTCATTGAGCATAGTGTAGCCATCGACCCGAGCATCCACTACAGGGGTCACCGCGCTGAAGGCATCTGCGTCATTAATAACATGCAGCATCGAGGTCGGATTGCAGGCTATGACCTTTTTCAACTTCTTCGGGATCGGGTACCGCTGACAAGCGTAGGTATGGATGCGCAATCCATCGGTGGTTTAGGTGAAATTCACTACCGAAACCTGCACAGGACCGTAGCAGAGTACCGGTTTCTATTCAGTCCAATGCGGTACAGCAGCCTTCCACTGGCCGTTATTGAAGCAATGACAATAGGCATGCCTGTTGTAGCTCTGGCAACAACAGAACTCCCTACCGTAATTGAGAATGGGGTTCATGGGTTTGTCTCTAACGATCCTGACGTACTTACTGAACGGATGCAGTTTTTAATCGACAATCCGGATGAAGCAGCCCGAATGGGGGAAAACGCCCAAAAGTTAGCCCAGGAACGCTATGGCTTGAAGCGCTTCGTGAAGAATTGGAACCAACTCTTCACGAAGCTTACCTGAGGTAATTCTATACGTAGTGCGTACAGTGAAAAGGCAAGTCTGTACGGGACCAGTATATTTCAATACGTAATAAACACTCAGCAAATCTGTGTAGCGGAGTATTTTGTAGACCTTAGATTTGGTGCGTACCGTTGCTACGGAAGCCGTTAAGCCCGTCAGCTAAAAGCCATACTGGACAGGCGGCAGAGTAACCGTTTCCCACCAGTAGCTGCGCAATTCCTGCAAGTACGCCAACCAGTCAGCGAAATTGGTTGGTTTAACCACATAGGAAGAGACGCCCAATTGATACGATTCCACAATATCACTGTTAACATTAGAGGAACTAAATACAACAATCGGGATTCGGCTATAATTGGCTGACATCGTTTTAATATGCCTGAGCAGTTGCCATCCATCGGTTTTTTCAGGTATATACAGATCCAGCAGAATAAGTTTAGGGGTTTCCCATTCCTGATGGCGCCATGTTTCCAGCAACGTAATAGCTTTCTGAACAGTAGCCGCTCTCACGACGGTTATCTCACTAAGGCACTGGCGCAGGGCTTGCTGAATGATTACCCACTGATCGTCATTATCCTCAACTATAAGTATTTTAGAAAATCTAAAATTGGCGTTGCCGCTTTTGTCATTACATTTCATGATTGTACAGGAAGGTTTCTTGAAGAGTAACCATCGGTGTGGGCTGTTGATTAAAAGTTTTAGATCTTCTGGCTAACCGTATTGCTACAACACAGAGGCTCACGCTGTAAATTGAGCCTGATTCTGATTAGGTAAAACCTAGACTATGCAAACGGATTACAATGCCAGCGTAGTAAATTTGTGAGGATACGGCCGCCTGACTGATACCTGACTGTGCCAATAAGGGTTTTGTACAGGACGATAGAAATTGAGTTAGAAAGCCGCCGACAGGTTCATAAAATAGTACCCTCCGTTAAAGCCAAACTGTGTAGCTGCCCGGCCATAGACAAACCGCCCAAACGACGAATTATCAAGCGCTGCAGATCCATAACGCTCCGCTGTTGGGTAATTAGTTATCCGCAACGGATCAGGATATATGTCGAACAGGTTGTTAGCTCCGGCCGTAATTGTCAGGTTCTTTAAAATACGGTAGGATACGTTCAGATCGGTAATAAATTTAGGCGTAAAGCTTTCGTCAAGAGCCGGATTGGCCGGGTCGTAAGCGTCGACCGCTCCAAAGCGAGACACCCGCAATACGGCGCCAAACTTACGCAGGCGGTAATTGAACGTTAACTGAAGTTTGCTGCGGGGTTGGGCTAGTGTCAGTCGGGCGCTATCCTGCCGGTTGAACAGAAAATTACCGAACGTAGCATCCGTAGGAATATTGGCGGGTCGCCGGATGTCGCCCACCACTTTCGTCCGGTTGAAGTTAGCCGCCAGCGTTACGTCGAGCGTACCCGTCGAAAGGCGGGGATTCGTGGCAATTACTACGTCCAGACCCTGCGTTTGCGTATCTACCGCATTGGCAAAAAACTGCGCGCTGTTTACGTCCGTCTGTCCTGCGTTGTTTAGAATTGTGGCCACAATTAATCCGGCGCCAGACGTACCGCGCGAGAACTGATTGCTGTAAATTATCCGGTTCTGAATATTGATCTGATAAGCATCAATCGTAACGCTCACATTCGACAGTGGCCGGGACGTAATGCCTACGCTAAAATTTGTCGACCGTTCAGCACCAAGCGATGGCACCCCGAACGCCTGCGCAATAGGGCTGTCATTGCGGAACGTACCCGTCTGACGAGGTTCCAGCCCCGTTCCCGTAGAGACAAAGACTGTACTGATGGCGCTGAAATATCGCTGATGCAGACTTGGTGCCCGAAACCCGTTACTGACCGAACCACGTAGCGAGAAGGCTTCGCTGAAGCGGTAACGGGCGGCCAGCTTTCCTGCCAGATTCCCCCCGAAGTCGCTGTAATATTCGTACCGCCCGGCTACGTTCAGCAGCAGCCGCTCCGTCACGTCGGATTCTACATCCAGGTAAGCTCCGTACACATGCCGGTGAGCATTAACGGCGTTCGCGGGTTGATAACCCGGAAATACCTGTGCTCCCCCTACCTGCCCCGACTGTGGACTGAAATTCAGGTACGATGCCGCTTCACCCGACCTGATCCGGTATTGATCATTGCGGTACGTAACACCAGCCGCTACGTTGAACGAAGTTAGCCCGAGTTGTTTTCCAAAATCTTTCGCTGCGCTGACATCGGACGTATTCTGGTAAAAACTGAGTGTTCCGGCATAGAAAGCAGTTGGATTGTTAGCCGGGCCCAGGTAAGCCAGTGAAGCATTATTAGAGTTCGTTACGTCGAAACGGAACGAATTACCGCCATATACATTGCTGACGTCCCAGCGCCAGCCCTTCGTCTCGCCATTGACGCCCACCAGCAGCGATTGGTCGTTAATGGTCGACTGGATATTGGGTAAAAAACCATTCGGGTATAAAGACGTAATGACCTGTGTTGTCTGGTACGGATACCGGTAAAAGCCCCCCGCCAGTCCACGCCGGTAATTCAGCCCCCCTGTTGCGTAGAAGCTGGCGTTGCTGCGGTTGATTGGCACGCGGGCATTCAGAAAAAAACCGGCATTTTCGACCCGCGCCTGACCGACCTGCAGGTTGTTTTGCAGGTCAAAATTGTTTTGCTGAATCAACGCCTGATCCTGCTGATAAAGACGCTGCCGTCGCGCTACGTAGTCCGTTGCGGTTTCGCCGGTTTGCTGACTCGCGTTCCAGTTTAGATAAACCGGTCCGGTATAAGTGCCTGCCCGATTGGTGGCCCCCCGATGCCGGAATTCGCCGGTTAAACTCAGGAATCCTTTCTCCCCCAGCTTAAATCCATGATTGATGCCCACCTGCTCGACTTGTCCGTCGCCTTTGTACTGCTGGCCCAACTGGGCATTCACGGTGGTACCCGGTTGTTCCTTCAGGCGCAGGTTAATCACGCCCGCAATAGCGTCGGAACCGTATTGCGAAGAGGCTCCGTCGCGTAAAACCTCTACCCGTTCAATGGCCGAGCTGGGGATAGAATTCAAATCCGTGCCCACCGAACCCCGCCCGATAGTACTATTGAGGTTGATCAGCGCCTGATTATGTCGTCGCTTACCGTTCAGCAGCACCAATACCTGATCGGGTCCCAGTCCACGTAACGTAGCCGGATCGATGTGGTCGGTACCATCGGAAACGGTTTGTCGGGAGGAATTGAACGAGGGAGCCACAAAGTTTAACTGCTGACTTATATCGACTTGCCCCGTAGCGATCAGATCACGCGATTGAATAACATCTACCGGTGCTACGGTCTGTGTGCTGGACCGGGCCTGCGTTGATCGCGAACCAATCACGACCACTTCATTCAGGCTGGCCAGACTTTCGACCAGCCGAACATCCAACGTAGTGGTAGACCCGGCCGTTACCTGCACCGGCTGATTCTGCGTCGTGTATCCCACAAAACTGATACGGAGGGTATAACTACCGGGAGCGATGGTTAAGGTGTATAGGCCATTGGCATCGGTGATGGCCCCCGTTGCGGATCCTTGCACAAGAATAGATACCCCAGGCAGATCGGCTCCGGTAGTAGCATCCGTAACATGCCCTCGAATGCTTTGGGCAGATGCAGTAGGCAACGTCAATAAGGTGATAAGACTTCCAATGATTAACCACGCGAAAAGGTAAAATCTGTTCATAGGGAATCAACATGAAATTTCCCTGAGAACTCGCTAGTTGTATTATCGGGAAAAGGGATTCATAAATTAGTGAGAAAACGGCCTATTTACCAGTCACTTAGTACGACCTGCTCAGGTTCAATCTAGTAACCAAATCCGACAACGTATCATTTTGTCGACGATAGGCTGATGTATTTTATCAGACCCCGATTGACGTTCGGCTGACGCTAAAAACGAGTTACCAACAGCAACGATTCCGACCCGGAGGGCCTACTCGCGGTCAACTTGGCCATAAATAAACCTGGAAACTGTCCAAACTGAACGTCCTGACAAACCAGAACTACTACCGCACCAATCATTGAATGTCTGGTACGTTACGTCCTGGGGCAATCCCTTTTCCTAACTATCCAGGGTCCTTTTTAACCGCTCAGACCGATGTTCTGTTAGCTCGATTAAACGTAGTAATATGGAAAGTAAAGCAAAACTGGCCGGGCATGCGGCCCACCCCATTCTGGTAGTGTTCCCGCTGGGCCTACTGGCAACCTCAGTTATCTTCGATGGGGTATATCTTTTCAACGACAATCCTGATATGGTGCTGGTGTCTTATTGGATGATAACGGCTGGACTTCTGTCGGGCGTAGCCGCTGCCATTCCCGGTTGGATCGACTGGTTTGCCATCCCGGCGTACACCCGAGCCAAAC
>NZ_JBMDWV010000008.1:0-1582 GCF_048594605.1 Spirosoma sp. | reverse complement strand
TGCCTTTGCCCGTTCCATACTGAATAACGAACCAGATGCAGAAGATGTGGTGATCAACGTATTTATGCGACTCTGGCAGAACCGAAAGACGATGGCGAGTATAAAGAATATTTCAGCTTACCTCTATACAGCTGCAAAATATGCCTCTATCAATGTATTAAAATCCAGGAAACAAATCAGCAATATTGATATTGATGATCTGGCAGATACCTTTCAATATAGTTTTGCGACTCCTGAGACAGCGTTAATTGACCGGGAAAATATAAAGCAGCTGGAAGATTTATTAAATACATTGCCACCGAAGTCGCGATTAGTATTTTACCTGGTAAAGGACAAGGGACTTACTTGTAAGGAAGTAAGTGTACTTTTAAATACTTCTGTTCGTACGGTGGAGACCCAACTTTATCAAACAGTGCGAAAAATTACCACCTGGTTAAGTAGTAAAAATATCCATCTGAAAAGAAAATCAGGTAACTCCTGAAAAAAATAAAACTACAATACGTAGTTCCGCTATTTTTTTTGTCATCTATAATACAGATAGATGACGTTTATGCAGCAAGAACGTTTTATTGAGCTACTGACTAAGAAGCTTTCCGGGGAAATAACCTTGTCGGAACAAATGGAGTTGTCCCGGTGGGTGGAGTCTCATCCCGAAGATGCTCATTTGGAAGCGCAGTTATCGGATTTGCTCAATAATGATAGCCGTCCGGTGCATTCGTCAAAACAGCTATCTAAAAGGGCGCAAAACTGGAGTAAGCTGCATCAACTAATGAGTGAGCCGGAGCCCGTTTTGAACGTTCGTAAACCAGCGCGAATAAGATCTGTGGTGAAATGGATGGCTGCCGCGGCAGTTTTGTTAATGGTGATTGCTATTGGCATTCAGACACAGAAGGGTAATCGTAAGCCAGGTATCAACAATAGTAATATAGTAGCTACTAAGAAGGGGTCGAAATCAAGCCTGGTGCTGCCGGACGGTTCAAAAGTATGGATCAATAGCGACAGCAGAATATCTTACGAGGACGGTTTTGGTAAAACGCACAGAACACTAAGTTTAACAGGCGAAGCTTATTTTGATGTAGTCAAGGATGCCGAGCGCCCATTTATTATTCATACGACGGAGTTGGATGTAAGGGTTTTAGGTACTGCATTTAATGTGCGGTCTTATGCCGATGAGAAAAATATTACCACTACCCTGGTGAGGGGATCACTACAGGTTAAACTCAACAACAAAGGGCAGCAGGTATATCTGCTGAAGCCTGATGAGAAGCTTATTGTTAATAAAGAACCGTTGCAGCCGGATAAATTCGATACCGGTAAGCCGGATGAGGACATTATTAAGTTGAAAATTGTAAAAACAGATTCGATTCCTCCTGATGCCCAATGGACGAACAATAACCTGGTTTTTGAAAATAAGCGATTGGATGAAATAGCCCTTATTCTGTCAAGATGGTATGGGGTGAGCGTGGTAATTAACGGCTCAAACAGGATGAAAGCAGAAAAGTATAATGGTTTTTATGATAACCAAAGCATTCAGAATGTACTGGAAGCATTAAAAATATCTGCGGGTTTCCGCTACAAAATT
>NZ_JBMDWV010000079.1:0-17294 GCF_048594605.1 Spirosoma sp. | reverse complement strand
CTTTTCGTACGATGAGAATATGATTTCTCCCGGACGTATTGCCCTGGTTAACGTAGTAGCCAATCTGCTGTCGGTCGGTATCGACGAGAGTACGTATTCCATGAAAAAATGGCGGGAGAACAGGCTCGAGAAAGAGCAGCTGGAAAAAATTAACATACAGAGTCAGCTGGAAAGCCTTAAAAATCAGGTAAATCCTCACTTTCTGTTCAACAGTCTCAACTCGCTCTCCTCACTAATTGACGACGAGCCCGAGAGAGCTGAACAGTTTGTTGATGAGATGGCAAAAGTGTACCGGTATTTACTGCAAACCAATGAAGATGTACTCACTACGCTGGATACTGAGCTAGGCTTTATTCAATCGTATTATCATCTCCTTAAAACACGCTACGGTGCCGGTATTGGCATGCATATTGACGTAGCGCCCCAGGCCCGTAATTATCAGTTGCCGCCCCTGACGCTGCAAATGCTGGTCGAAAATGCGGTCAAGCATAACGTCATTCATGCCGGAAAACCGTTGTTGATCGAGATCGAAACAACTAATTCGGGCGAATTGCGGGTACGCAACAATCGTCAGCAAAGGTCAGGCGGACGCATGTCTTCCAATAAAGTTGGTTTGGCCAATATTTCGGCGAAGTATCGATTACTAGCGCAAACCGATCCCGTCGTTTTGTCGGATGATGATCACTTTACGGTTATTCTCCCTTTATTGAAACCAGAGCGGGTTTGAGGGATTTATTTCACTACGCTATTTGAGGAGAACTTACGGGCGGAAGCAGTGGTAATATGACCGTAAAATACCCACCCGTATCCTGTACGATAATCTCCGATTTGGTCAGCATTCGGTACTTAGCCGAAATATTGGCCAGACCAACACCGTTGCTCAGTACGCCTGCATTTTTGCGCTGTAGATTGTTGCGTACCACCAATACAACCGATTGGTTTTGCTCATCTGCCGTCGAAACAGCCTTTATCTCAATAGAAAGCGGTTTTGCTGGAGCGATCACGTTATGCTTGACAGCGTTCTCGGCCAGCATCTGTAATGTGAGCGACGGAATTGTATACGTAAGGTATTGATCGGGGATGTTCACCTCAAGCATAATCCCTGATCCGTGGCGCGTTTGCAGCAGATGAGCGTAGGCCCTGATAAATCCTAATTCTGTTTCCAGCGTGGTCAATTCCCGGTCGTTGGCCTGGAGCATATACCGATATACTTTCGAAAGCTCGTCGACAAATTGGCTGGCTTTTTGGGGCTCGTCGTCAATTAGTGAGGAGAGCGAGTTAAGACTGTTGAACAGAAAGTGAGGGTTAACCTGACTTTTCAGCGAATCGAAACGAGCCTGCCATTCAGCTTTAATCAATTGTTCTTTCTCCTCATAAACCTGTCGCCATTGCCGAAACAGGTACGTTCCTTCGTAAATACCACCATAGATACATACATAAAAAATCTGAATACCCATGGTTTCCAGGTAATCGATAAGACCAATCTGATAGACGCCAACCTGTAGGAAATGATTGATCGCGATACGTAGCAGGGTGTTGAAGTTAGCAAGTACCAAAACCACCCCCATCAGAATATACAGCCGCTGCCGGGCCCGAGCAAGCCCAGGGTAATAGCGCTGAATCGTCTTTACCGCCCAACGGCCTAATTCCCAGCCTACATAACCACAGAAGATGGATATGGCTGTTAGTTGTAATTGCTGTTTTAGGGAAATGCTCAAATAGATTTTGAGCCGAAAGAAAATGATGCCGAATAGAAATAAAGCAAGCGGTCCAAACAGGCGTAGTTTAACACCTCTGGAATACGTAATGGGCATGAGCTTAGCAACAACCAAGGGTTGTCTTAGCAAAATAACGAATAGTTAAGCCATATACAATAGCGTACATACTTAAATAATAGGATAAGTAGGCGAGTTGGCCAGTTAGCAAAAATCCCGACAAACATTTGTCGGGATTGTGTTCATCGTATTGGATGGGTTACTTGTTTTGGTTGTTAGACCCGTTCGATGGATTAGCCTGCGTTTGCTGCGATATAGGAGTCCGTTGCGGTTTATAGATCGCGCCCGTCGCAAAATCGACAATGGTACCGGGCCAGAATAATAGGATGTCGGCAATCAGGGCTCCGGCCCGTACCTGACGTTGCTGTTCGCCGGGGAGTGGTTTACGTTTTTGGGCTTCCGTGATACGACCTCCGAAAACGGTAGCGCAACTGCTTAACGAACCTGATAACGTAACGGCAGCCAAAGCAAATACCGTAAACTTTTTAAACGATTTCATGAGTGTGTTTCTGGTGTGAACAGGAGTGGTAATGAGGGTGGGCTTATTTGGTTGATGTAAGCGTAATGGGGGCACCATCCGGACCCTCGCCTTCTACGCTGATTTTGTTGCCATTACCCCGGGCAATTACAGTGCCATCGTAGCGGTATTCTATGTTTCCTCCACTTGTTTCGGTAACCGTTACGTTGTCAGCCGCATCTTCTGCGTAGGTTTCGCCGGTCGATTTGAGCTGAAAGCTCAGTTCTATCGATACCGTTGTGGCTGATTCGCGCGTTACAACAATTCCGCCTTTCAAATTGGTTTGGCTGGCTGGATACGTTTTGCCGCCACTCGAGGCTTCAGAAAAATTGTACTGACCAGCAACGCGGGCTCCTAAATCGGGAGTTAGCACAGAATCTTGTTTCTTACAGGCACTAAGTGAGGCAACAAACAAAATTGCCAGAAGGGCAGGACGACGAAAAAATAGTAGTGATTTCATGGTGTGAACCAATTGATTGGGTTAGAAAAGAGATGATTTTAGCCAGCATTTGCGGCCTGGTGATACAAAAGTGGCTGGCAAAACAGCCTAAGCGAAGGGCATACTGCACCAACTGACAAAACAGAGGCTTCAACAGGTATAACCGTCGGATGAAGTGATCGGATACTAAGGCTGGTACGCACCGTTATTTGAGCGTGCGTTATCTGGTTTAACCACGTAGTGGATTGCTACAAATTCTCCGTATCCCAGGTAGACGTTACTACAGTAATGTTTTCAGATGGTGCTCCAGGTGTGCTACGTAGTCTTCAATCAGCCATCCCAGCGTGTATTCTTTGACATCAGACGTATTGATGTGTACCGGTTGGGCAAGGGCTTCGGCTGGAGTCGCTTCTGCTACGTATAGAATCTGTGTGTTCAGACTTTGCCAAAGCGTTAATAAATGCGCAAGTGGTAATTCCTGATAATGATTTACCCTTACCAGTTCATCCTGTCTGTAGGGCTGAATCGGATACGGACCATCCGCAAACTGGGCGTCCGTAAACCGTTTCAGGTTATTAACTGCCGAGTCGATCAGATGCCCTAGTATTTCTTTCCGCGACCATTTGCCCCGCATTTTTTTGGTCAATTCCGCTGCCGAACGTAGCACTACGCGTGAAGGAACGTCAGCAATGTGGTTACGAAGCCGGTTGAGTGCATCCATTGGTGAACAGTAATTTACGTGAAATAAAAAAGCGGCCAGAAAGCCGCTTTACTTAAATCATACTCAAATACCTTGGGAACTGCTCTTTCCAGACTGGCCAGTCGTGGTTGCCCCAGGGCGTTACGTCGAGTTTGTGCCGTATACCTTTGTTGCCTAAGATTCCCGACATCTGGAAGTTGGCATCTTTGCAGAAATCATATTCCGACGTACCCAGCACAATATTCATGTGATAGAATTCGTCGTTATGCGCGTTGGGCATAAAATCGGGCGGGTTATTAAAATAGACGTTATCGTCGTAATAACTGCCTAAAAACGAGCGAATATTGAATGCAGCGCCCATCGAAAGCAGATGACCAACCTGTTCAGGATGCCGGAACGCAAAATTCAGGGCATGGTAACCACCAAACGAAGCACCTGATACGCCAATTTTCTGAACATTACACTCCCGCTGAATACCCGGCACCAGTTCTTCGTGCAGAAAACGATCGTACAGTACGTGGTTCCAGATACGTGTGCCCGGATGCAGGTGTTTGGCGTACCAGCTGTCGCGGTCAATGCTGTCGATACAGTATAGTTTGACTTTGCCCGTTTCGACAAACCAGCGGGCTGTCTCAACCAATCCAAAATCTTTGTACTCATAATAATGCCCCATAGAGGTCGGAAAGAGCAGAACCGGATAGCCCCAGTTGCCGTAAACCAGCATCTCAATATCGCGGCCTAAGTGGTGCGAATACCATTTTCTATAATCTTCCTGCACAGTATTGTCGAGTTGATGAGTACGTTGAAATTTCGGTTGAAAATAGATGAAATAGCTGGGAAGGTCAATGTCAACCAAAAGTTACTTATGAAAAATGCCTATTTTGCGGCTTGATGACTACCGTACTGTTGACATTTCTTGTGCTTATGGCTGATCCTTTACTGGCCTCTCATGCTGAACCATCCACCGTTACAATCCAGCGTGATGATTCGTTGTTTTCCGTTCCCCTTAAACGTACTGTCCACCTGGATATCGTGTTGCCGCCCGGCTACGCGACTTCGGGTGTTACGTATCCCGTACTTTATCTGAACGATGGTCAGGATTTAGCTCGCCTGCGAATGGAGAACGTATTAGATTCACTGTATGAGAAAAAAGCCATCCAGCCGTTTGTTTTAGTAGCCATCCACGCGGGCGACCGGATTCAGGAATACGGAACAGCTGCGCAGGCTGATTACATGCATCGGGGTAGCAAGGCCGGGCTTTATACCGATTTTGTATTGACCGAATTACTGCCTTACATCAAAAATCACTACCGAATTAGCACTGACCCGGCAAAATCAGCCTTTGCCGGTTTTTCCCTTGGCGGCCTTTCAGCGTTCGACATCGTTTTTCATCATCCCGACCGATTCAGTCGGGCCGGGGTTTTTTCAGGCTCGTTCTGGTGGCGCAGCAAAAGTACCGAAGACGGCTACCGGGATGAAACGGACCGTATTATGCACGATCTGGTGCGCAAGGGCGTTTACAGCCCAAACCTTAAATTCTGGTTTGAAACCGGCACCGACGATGAAACCAGCGATCGGAACAATAACGGCGTTATCGACTCGATTGACGATACGCTCGACCTGATCAGTGAGTTAGTCCGAAAAGGCTACCGACGCGATGAGAACGGCCAACCGCACGATATTCGGTACGTAGAAATTGTAGGTGGGCAACACAATCAGAAAACCTGGAGCCAAATCATGCCTGATTTTCTGACGTGGGCGTTCCCAAAACATAACTAAGTGAAAAGACTGTTCAGAAGAATTCGCTGATGGCGCTTTTGATCTTGTTCGTCGATACGATAAATGGCTTTTTCGTGATGGTTATCGCCACGGGCGTTTGCTTGTCAGATACGGGCTTCAAAACCTGATACGTGCCTTCAACGGCACCAATACCCGTCTGAATCCTGAAATTTCCTTTTGTCGTATCGCCCGTAAAAGCTCCGCCTTTTTCGCTAATGGCCGAATTGGCTTTTGAGGCAAACTGACTGGCCGTTCCAGGGAAATCAATAGTGAATGTGCTCATGTGTGTTTTTGCAAATAGATTATTTATTGCACCTGTTAAGACGGATTGATTCTGTAAGGTTTTTAAAAACTCAGATAAAATTAACCAGTTCAGAGTAGGACGATATAGCCTGAATGCTCTTGTTAATTAAGAGCCCATGATTATGAGGAGTTTGACTATAGGAAAAGTGTTAGCTATACTAGCTATTCTGACGGGTGTACGTTTCGATACGCCCGCAAAGCCCCACGACGGTCCATCACCGCCAGTCCGTAAACTTGTCTGGGCAGATGAGTTCGATAAAGCCGGTTTGCCCGATTCTACGAAATGGAAATATGAAGTGGGTGGCAACGGCTGGGGCAATAATGAACTCCAGTTTTATACCGCCCGACGTAGCGAAAATGCCCGTGTCGAAAATGGAAAGCTAATCATTGAAGCCAGAAAGGAAGCGTATCAGGGCAAAAACTATACTTCTGCACGCATAAGTTCACAGAATAAACAGACCTGGAAATACGGACGTATTGAAGCCCTGGCCAAGCTCCCCAAAGGCCTTGGGACGTGGCCTGCCATCTGGATGCTGGGCAGCAACATTTCTACCGCCGACTGGCCCACCTGTGGCGAAATTGACATTATGGAGCACGTTGGTTATGACGAAGGCGTGATTCACGGCACCGTGCATACCGAAGCTTATAACCACGGCAAACATACCGAAAAAGGTGATACGCTACGTGTGAGCAACGTAGCATCGGCCTTTCATCTGTACGCCATCGAATGGACGCCTGACCAGATCGACTTCTTTGTCGACAATCAGAAATATTATAGCGTTAAAAAAGCCGATCTGGGCGAGAACGTAACGCAGTGGCCCTTTGATCAACCCTTTTACCTGATTCTGAACGTAGCAGTCGGTGGAAACTGGGGTGGTAAAAAAGGCGTCGACGAAACCATCTGGCCGCAACGTATGGAAATTGATTACGTTAGAGTATATCAGTAGAAAAGGCCAAAACAGTAGCACAAGACGCTTTATCCCCCAAATATGGGATATCTTACTGAAAGAGTGCCCACTATCTTTACAAACAGATATCGTTTTGTACTCTCACTGCTGTTATTCCATGCCAGTCCGTGTTCTGATATACGAAGATAATGCACCCTTACGCGAAGCGCTCAGTACGCTGGTCAACGACGCTGACGAGTGTATGCTGGTGGGGGCATTCGGCGATTGTCTGCGCGCCAACGATCAAACGTATCAGCTTCAGCCCGACGTCGTACTGATGGATATTGACCTGCCGGGGCGGGATGGTATTCAGGCCGTTATGAGTTTACGCCGGGAGTTTCCGGCGGTAGAAGTGCTGATGTTGACCGTTTTCGATGACGACGACCGCGTATTTCGCGCCTTATGTGCCGGAGCGTCGGGTTATTTGCTCAAACAAACGCCACCTGATCAACTCATCGAAGCGATTCAATCCGTCTATGCCGGAGGAGCCCCCATGTCGCCGAGTATTGCCCGTAAAGTAATTCAGACATTTCCGTCACGGTCTACGCAATCGGCGGATCTGGACCAGCTTACCGGTCGCGAGAGTCAGGTGCTGCATTATCTGGCGCAGGGCATGAGCTACAAACTAGTAGCGGCTGAACTGGGCGTTGGTATCGAAACCGTTCGAACCCACATCAAACGAATTTACGAAAAACTACACGTGCATTCGGTGGTCGAAGCCGTATCGAAATACCGAACGTAGTACGTATCAGGGAATTGCCAGCAGGGCAGTGTCTTTTGCGGCAATGGGTGTCGCGCGTTCTGATTCGGGCCGGGTTGGACAAAAAACCTGAATCTTTGTTCCCGCTCCCGGCTCGGATGTAATCGAAAAAATAGCCCCCATCTGATCGGCCCTCAATTGAACACTACGTAATCCCAGGCCGCTGGTGTTGATCGTCTGATCAAATCCGACGCCGTCGTCGCGCATACTCAGCACGAGTCCAGTTGGCTCAACGTGCAGCGTGATCCAAACGTTGTCTGCATTCGAATAACGCAGACTATTGGTCAACCCTTCTTTAACGATCAGGTGAAGTTCACGACGTTGCCGCTGCGTGAGCGCGTGTAATGCATCCGACTCCGTGAAATCAATATGGAGCCGAATTTCACTGTCCTTAAAAAGGTGGTAAGCGGTTTCGCGAAGGCGCAATCCAATATGCTGGAGCGTATCGCTGGATGAATTCAGGCTCCAGACAATCTCGCGCATGGACTCCATCACCTGCCGGGCGGTCTGGCTAATGGTCATCAGCCGCTGTTGGGCGCGTTCATCCGATACGTAGCGGGCCGTCGTCTGGCTTAAGATGCTGATACTGCTCAGTTGCGAGCCCATTTCGTCGTGGAGGTCGCGGGCAATCTCGTCGCGTAAGCTATTGATTTGTAATTGTTTGTGTTCGTTCTCCCGCAACTGCTCGATGAGTTGGGCCTGGTATTCCGTTTTTTCACGCTCGATTTGACGATTTACTAAGGAGATACCAATCATCACGAAAATAGACTCAAGAATAACGCCAATTTCCAGCGGAGTCATTGGGAAGGTAAAAGGCGATTCGGATTGTCGGCTGGCCAGTCCAAGCTGATACGTAACCAGGCCCAGCATGCCGCCCACGATGTAAAAGGAAGTCCCGGAAATAAAAAAAGTTAATGCCTGATTCCGCAGGCGGAGAATGCGCGGCACAGTAGCCAGGGCACAACCGGCCAGGACGTACCGGGTAAAACTGTGGAAAGCTGCCTGGTAGGCGTTTCCGGTCGTATCCGTCAGGAAACAGAGCAGGTCCACCACAATCAGACCCAGGGATAGAACGGACGTGAAATTAATGAGCCGGACACTAACGGTATCGTTCGTCTGCAAATCCATTAAAAGAATAGCGAAACGACCATAAATGATAAGCGAAATACACTGCACAATACTTTCGATCATCATGCCGAAGCGTATCTGCTGGGCGGGGGCATGATGATCCATAGCGGCATGGTACTGATCGTTGAGAAACACGTACCAGAACATGCAGAACAAGTACAGACCGTACAGAAAATAAATCTGTTTGCGGTGCCATACGTACAAGATGATCGTATAGACCAACATCATAATCAACATGCCATCCAGAAAGATACGTAGCGTATAATAATTGAGTATAGTCTGCATACTAGAGTGGGTGAATGACTAATTAGTCGCTATTTGTTAGAAGGTAGTAACAAAATATGTACAAACTTTCAGGTTTTGAGTTAAAGGTTGTTCTCTACGGCCAGCCACAGCAATATCGTCAAGCCAGTAATTCCTGAATTGTAAAAACACGACATTTATACGTTGCCGGACAGTCGACCCGCTTCTTCGCAACAGCCTTTGCCTAATTTCTCTGGTACTTTATACCGTGTCACCCTTTTATGGGATTTCGGATCGTTCTCCTGTTGCTGAATTTTGGTACGTAATCAAGCCCATTTCCGCTTCAATCAGTACCATAATGAAATCAACACCACTCTTTCTGCTTTGGGTCAGTCTGCTGCTGGTTCTAAGCTTCGGCATGCAGAACTGCAAAAAAAGCGAGCCCGACCCGGTCAAACCCGGCCCCACGACTCCGGGCAGCACGACGACGACACCCGGAACGTCAACCACTGCTGCCACCAGCACAATTCCGGTGGTAAGTGCCAACGCTCCGGTTGCATCGGGCATTACGTCGGCCTCAGCTAGTGTGTCGGCTACTATCGACGGGAACGGTGGCGGCACTATCAGCCAGCACGGGTTCGTCTTTAGTAAAACAGCTCCAACCCCCACGCTCACTGATAGCAAAACCGAACTCGGTGTTACTACCGGGCCGTTTCCACTGACCATAACGAGTAAGCTGACAGGGCTGGAGGCTAACACGACATACTACGTGCGGGCGTATGCCACCAATGAGAAGGGCACAGCGTACGGCGCGGTGACGCAGGTGAAGACCAGCGAAGTGCCTGTAGCATCGAACAGTGAAGATGCCGAGACAATTTATGTTGGAGCATATTACAATCTCTATGCCTTCGATGCTGCGACGGGTCGACAAAAGGCCGCTTACGGCATAACAGGCGGCAGTGTCAGTGCTGACCCGGCTGTGACTAATGATGTAGTGTATACTGGATATAATACCCTGATGGCCTACCAGCGTAGCACCGGACGCCGTTTGTGGGAAGAACTTGGTTTGACCGGAGAGGTCGAGGAGCCGATGACGGTAGCGGGCGACGTTTTGTATGTTTCCACCACAAAAGGGAAACTTATAGCCTATGACCCGGCAAAACCAACCAAAAAATGGGAGACAAATATTACGGATGCGAGAAGCCCGGTTGTTATCGGGAGTACGGTGTACGTATCGGGCAGTAGTGGAATCGTAGCCCTAAATGCTGCCGACGGAACCCGAAAATGGTCGTATGGCCCGGCTATGTACACTGGTGTGGCCGTTGCGGGCGGAATCGCTTATGCAACCGGCCAACGCAATACGCTGCACGCTGTTGATATAGCCACAGGCACAAAGAAATGGTCGTATGAGATGGGAACAACGTTCGATGTCCTCACTTCATGCGCCACCGTAGCCAACAATACCGTTTACGTGGGCAGCGGTGATAAAAAACTGTACGCCGTTGATGCCACGACAGGTGCGAAAAAATGGGACTTTCTGACGGGGGGGACGCTTGCTTCAAGCCCATTTGCCGCGAACGGTATGGTCTTTTTCTTAAGTTCCGACGCAAATCTGTATGCTGTCGATGCCGCTACTGGCACTAAAAAGTGGAACGTATCGGTAGGGAATACTTTCGGTTATTCCAGCCCGGTTGTGGTAAATGGTATAGTGTATTTCACGGGCGGCAACAAAACGCTATATGCCTTTGATGCCGTGACGGGTACTGAAAAATGGAAGGTAATTACCGCAGAAACCTTAACATCCAGTCCAACTGTAGTTGCCAAAAATGGCAAGATTTTCAACTCCGGTCGGAGCGGGGCTCAACAATAAGCACCGTTTTAAAACGCCCATTCACTTTCTAAACCAGCACAAATCCATATGGAAACGTCACAAAAATTCACGCCCGACCTGAAGGGTTGCGGCAAGACGGCTACGCACGTGGCTACATCGAGCATACAAAAACCAGTGTCTGATTTCGGTCGCACGCACCTGCTGCTACGTAACGTGAGCGAGTATTACACGGCCTTCAACCGGGCGCACTGGGGGCCTTATCCGGTCAACTGTTTCGACCACTGTTTAGGCGGGGGCTTAGCCTGTTTCCTGTTCGATCTGATTGAAGATGGTTGCTACCGGGCGGTGTTCAAAACCCAGCGTTACAAAGAAGTGAAAGGAACACGCAACAAGGTATGGTTTCATATCCATGAAAAGGGCATTGTCGGTCACCGGGAAACGACCGAAGGGGAGTATCAGCTATTTACCGTCGAATTAGGTCGGTTTAGTCAGGAGGGCGGTTTGTGGCAGCTTTGCCTGAACGTCAACACAGCCCATCCCGACAATATGTTTGCTTTTTATGAAGCCAGTCTGGAGCGATTGATATAGCCGGTTAAGTGGCCTGTTTAGAATCTGGTTGAAATCTAAATAGGTCCTTGCATCCATCTTTTCAAATCCACAATCATGAAACGTATCATTTCAATTCTCCTGCTAATCGGACTGGGTTTGCCCATGCTGTTTGAGGGCTGCAAAAAGCCCGAAAGCGACCCAGTTGCGCCAACGCCCAGCTCAACAAAAGATTCAACAATTTTCTCAACCCTCTATATTGGGTGTAATGAAGCTAACGGAAACAAAGGACTACTCCTGCTCTATACCCAACAGGATTTGATAAAAAGTACGTATCAGCCTGTTAAGATTTTGGGGGCCGACTATCTGCGGTTCTCCTATAAGAATTACACGGAGATTTATGCCGCCCTCCAGGTTGCTCATGCAACTCTCATTCGTCGAGACCCAGTTGTCAAAACGTACTCGTCGGCCCCGGAATTCTGGGAGAATAGCTTTAAAAGTAAGACGGGTTTTGTTAAGCGGCAGTCGCTGACAAAAGAACAGGCCGTTGCTTTTTTAAATCAGGAAACAATACAGTTGGTCCGGGCTTCGGGGAGACCTGTACCCTGGCAGTGGACCGATCCACTGGAAGCTATACTAACGGCGTTCGTCACGCCCGCCCAGGCAAAAAATACCAATTCAGCCCAGGCAGAGAGTTGGTTCGGCCACGTATCGTTCGAATCGGTGTTAGAGGTTGCGGGTGGTATTGCGGTTGGCGTAATTGGTCTGGAGATTGGCGGGGCTGTAGTCATTGGGGTGACGAGTGTTATTGCGGCCGGATTTGTCTTCGACGGGTTTAAGGATATTTATAATTCGCTGGTGGGAAACCCGGCTCAACGGGCCGTTGATGCCTATAATCGGGGCTTGTCGAATCCGGGTTCGTCAGGCCCGAACGGAAACAGCCTTTGGGATGCAGTAAAAGGTTTTTTTGGCATGAGTTCAGGTGATCCGCATCTGGTTACACTTGATAAAGTCAAGTATGATTTTCAGGCAATGGGCGAATTCATCGCCATGAAATCAACAACCGACAAGTTTGAGGTGCAGGTGCGGTATGGCGCACAGGGCGAGAGCAGCGTGACATTCAACCAGGCCATTGCCATAAATACGGGTGCTGATATTATTAGCTGCGACTTTTCGCAAACATACGTGTATGTAAACAAGCAGAAAATCACGTTGTCGCAGATAAACGAAAAATCGTATGCCTTGCCTGGCGGTGGTAACCTGATAAGAAGCAGCGGAATTTTGCTGATTACCACGCCCAATAAGGATCAGGTTGCGGCCATTGCCAATGGTTTCTATTTTAAGCCTGCCGATAACCGAAAAGGAAAACTCGCTGGCTTGTTCGGAAATTTTGATGATAATCAGAGTAACGATGGACGCACTCGTGACAACAAGGTTGTAAATCTGCTACGTCCTGATGAACTATATCCTGCCTATGCCGATAGCTGGCGCATTACGCAGGCCGAATCGCTCTTTTTTTATGAAAATGGAGCTACTACTGAAACGTACACCGACCGGACCAAGCCCAATAACAAGCGTCCATTTGCCAGTCTGTCGCTCACCGAACGCCAGAGTGCCGAAGCCATTTGCCGACAGGCGGGTGTGACGCGGGAACCTGAACTAAGTAACTGCATTCTGGACGTAGCGATTACGGGCGATGCATCTTACGCTACGTTAGCCAGTGTAGCCGCCAAAGCAACTCCAACCGACAATAATTTTATAGCACTCGCCGACTTCCCCGGTAAGGCCGCTGAAGGAGCCGTGGGCCTGACTGTCAGCGATAAAATTTATGCTGGACTGGGCAAGACATCAGTTGATTGGGCTATGTATGACCCGGCTACCGATATGTGGACAGCCAAAACACCCTTCCCGGCGGGCAAAACGTCATACGGTCGGATTGGTACATTCGTGATTGGCAACAAAATCTATTGCGTGGGCGGAGTAATCGATGGCACCATGACCAACGCCCTCTGGGAGTATGACACCAATACTGACAAATGGACCCGGCGCAAAGACTTGCCCGGCGTAGCCCGGTACAACATAGCGACTTTCGCTACGGGTGGGAAAGGATACGCACTCTTCGGGGCGAATGGCTGGGGTAACGTAGGCGATTTTCCGACCAACAGTGCGGTCTTTCAATATGACCCAGCCACCGATAACTGGACGCAGAAAGCTGATTTTCCGTCTACACCACGTGGCAATAACATTACCAGCCCTGAGTTCAATGGCATGGTTATGGTCATTAACGGACGGCCATTCTTAGGCGGTGGCTCTGGTGGGGGTACGACCGGAAAGGGCTGGTACGAGTATATACCCGCACGGGATGTTTGGGAAAAAAGGGCAGACTCCGTATTCGACGACGGCCAGTATTTCGGCCTTGGAAGCACCGGATACCTGATTCGGGGGAACGCCCTGTTCAGCTACGACGCTACTACCGACACCTGGAGCAAGTTTCCCGGCAAGGAAATTTACCTTCCACTGGCAAGCAACGCGCTGCGGGGTATCAAGCAAGTTCCCGTGCTAAACGGCAAAGCCTATCTCGGCTTGGGCTACCAGACCAGCAACGTGGGCAACAAGGAGTGGTGGAGTTTCACGCCTTAAACCCCGTCACTCAATGCTCCTTACTCAATATCCTTGAACGTACCTGTTGGATATAGTGGCTCTCGTTTGCTTACTGCCGTTCTAATGAAACAAGCACTTCTTTGATTCACTCCAATTCTATTGTAACCATGAGACAGATTCCTGTTCATCGGATTGCCTGCTTAGGGCTATTACTACTCGGTCTGGTTTCCTGTAAAAAAACAGAACCCGATGTTACACCCGGCGGCACGACAACCCCCGGCTCGAATACCAGTACATCGGCCACGACCAAAAGCTCAGCCAAAGACATTTTGGGCTTTGAATTCAGTACTTTGAATCCGGTTGTAAAGGCAGTCATCGAGGCTACGGCCAAAACCATCGCAGCGACTGTTCCGGCCAATATAGATCTGACAAAATTGGCTCCATCTATTTCGCTCCCACCAAAGGCGACTATCTCACCCGGTTCGGGCGTAGCGCAGGACTTTTCAAAAGTCGTTACGTACACCGTTACGGCCGAAGATGGTAGTACACAAGCTTATGCAGTTACAGTCAGTAAAATGCCCGCTACGTCGTCGGTTTGTCGGGTTGTGGCCATAGTCGGTACGTCAAATACGGGTGGATCTAAATCAACGTATCAGTTTGATAGCCAGAATCGCCTGAGTCAAATTAAAATTGAAAATACGAATGCAGGCGGGGCTGTATTGTCGTCGAACACAACGGTTTATACGTATAATGCCGACGGTTTTGTGACTCGTTCAGTACGTAGTTATTGGTATGCCACTCCGGCAAATAGTAACACAAAAGAATTGACGACTAACTACACCTATCAAAATGGACGGATGGTCAAAAATGAACTGATAACGACTACTGTAGGAGGAGCTATCTCCAGTTCAACAACGCAATATGAGTACGACGTCCAGGGGAATGTTAGCAAACGGATCACGTCGTCGGGTAGTTTACAGGAAACCACTACGTTTGCCAATGGAGCCGTTACCGCGATTACCAGCAATCAGGCTACGTATACTCTGAATGCGCAGGGATTTGTGACGAAACGAGTCAGCACCAATGGCACCTCAAACGTATATCAATATAATGCTGCGGGCCAAAATACAGTTATTGAAAGCTATAATGCACAGAGTGTAAAAACAGGTTATACAACCTATCAGAATGTTGACAAAGAGCTAAATACGCCGACAAATCCATTGGGTTTTAAAGGGCATCCGACTACGGTACCAGCGCTGTACGGAAATAATGGGTTGACGGCTAAACAGATTAGCTATATAATCGACGCCACCGGAAAAGAAACCAAAACCAACGAATACATTTGGATGTATCAGGGCGACAGCCGGGGTAATGTAACGAGTTATACATCAACAACCAGCTTCTTGTCGGGTACATCGATGGTGAATAATACTGCTACCTATACTTACGAGTATGCGGGGTGTCAGTAAAGTAGCGCAAAAAGCATTATGGGTTAGTCGCTATTCTTCTTAAGTGACAGAAAAAAACGTACATAACACGTTCAGGCTTTGCCCAACGAGATGCTCACTACGTCCATAATTCCCCGTTTCTGAACTAGTTTCAGACGCTAACTTTCGACGTAACGCTTACGTAGTGAGTATAGTACAGAGTTTGTTGTTGCCTAACGACTTGTTGCCGACTAAGCGTTTAGTCTTTTATATCCATACACGTAAAAACTGCAATTATGTCTAAACTCTATTCACTCCAATCGGCCCGGATCTGGGTAATCATGCTGTTAACAGGTATCGGATTTACCGGTTTACAGGCACAAAGTGTAAGCCAGCTTACCAACGTAGCAGGCAATCCAATACCAGTTCCTCAAAACGTTCAGGGGAACACCATCCGAAACGTGAACGGAACATTGTATTTTGCTGCCCTCACCTATACCCCTGGATACGGTAACTATTATCAACCGTTTCGTTCGGATGGCACACCTGCAAGTACCAAACGGTTGGCTAATATTGAAGTTAGCATGAGTTCTGCCGATTTCATTGAGTATAAGGGGAAAGTCTATTTTTTTGGCTCGGGTGCGGGTAATGCATTGTGTGTATCGGACGGTACACAAGATAATATTGCTGCTGTTAAAGGATTCAGCGTACCGATTACATCCCGATTATTGGTGGCCAATGATAAACTGTTTTTTCTTGCTCCTGTAAGTGGGTCATCACCGTTAACGATATGGATAAGCGATGGTACACCCGCTGGAACCCAACCGCTGGCTGACGTAGTAGGCGTGCCAATTGGGGGCGCCAATCCAACCGAACTGACTGCGGTTGGCAACAAACTTTTTTATAAAGCCAATGCCGATGGAGGGCCGGGTATATGGGTTACGGATGGCACCGCTGGCGGCACCCGGATGGTAAGAGGGGGGCCAAGCTCGCCGGGCGCTTTTACCCCTTATTTTCCTGTTGGTCCATCATTTTTGGCAAAAATGGGCGACAAATTGCTGTTTCGGGCGAGTGGAGACAACAAGGAGGATGAACCCTGGGTAAGCGACGGAACCACCGAAGGAACATTTTCGCTGGATGTTCAAACCGGCGTGATGGGCTCCTTCCCTGATATTGCACCCGGATCTCCGACGTACAGCGACCGTTTTTTCTTTACAACAGGCGCAGGGAACAGAGGATTGTATTCGACGGATGGAACCGTGGCCGGAACGCATTTGATTAAGCCGTTGGTCAACCAGGCTAAGAACTTCACGCTCTTTAATGGCAAATTGTATTTCACCGATTTCAATAATTCGCTCTGGGAAACGGATGGTTCGGAGTCCGGCACTCGGGTGATGGCTGGAGCCCCTGGTGGAGCACGAAATTTAACTGTGACTGGCGGAAAACTCTATTTTACCGTAGCGGCTGGAGGGGGCAATCCGGGCGATGCGTTATGGGTCAGCGATGGCACTGCTGCGGGAACTCGCCGGGTGCTTGAGCCAAATGGCATTCTCGACAGCCGGACGAAATCGCTGCTGGCCTTCAACGATCAGCTTTATCTGACCGCCTTGCCCGTCAGTTCATCGACGACGCCCGAATTATTTCGGCTGAACGCGAATCAGGCACCAATTGCACCCGCAATTTCTGATGCGACTGGTACTGTTGGTCAGTACTTCAACCAGGTCATTCCAGCATTTACTGATCCTGATGGGTCTATTCTCGTCTATACCGTTACGGGATTGCCAGCTAATCTGATATTTAGTGGAGGAGCGGGCGGTATAATAGGCGGTCTGCCAACAGAATCTGGCGTGTTTCAGGTGACAGTAACCGCTACGGATCGGGGTGGTTTGTCGGCCAGTGCTACGTATACGCTTACAATCCAGTCTTCTGGCACGCCACCGCTTTCTGCTACGTCGTTACAACTGCTGCCGCCGACCTACAATTGCCTAACGGGTTTCATTGAATTTCATACCAGCGGAGGTGACGGTTCGCCGATTAGCTACGTAGCGCCGGGTATTAAACGGGCATCTGCGATAGATAATTTTGGCGTTGTAGAGGCCGAACTTCGGGGTGATCCTAAACAAATAGTATTGCAGGCAACTCAAAATGGCACCATCGTGAGCTATACGTTCGATTTGCCAGGTGCCTGTAACGGAAATGGGCAAAATCCTCCACAGCCGCTACAGTTGTTGCCGCCCACCTACGATTGCGTAACGGGCGTAATTAAATTCCGTACCAATGGCGGTGATGGCTCACTCA
>NZ_JBMDWV010000078.1:0-14133 GCF_048594605.1 Spirosoma sp. | reverse complement strand
ATTACCAATCCTTAGTAGTCCACCAAATCTATACGCTAGTTTATTGTCGCGACCTGTTGATTTTTTACTGAATGATTTTCTGGATATACTGGACTGAACGTAGTGAACCCCCATACAAATCGTAACGAATCTGGATGGGGGTTCACTACGTTACCTGAATGCGTTTGACTCGAAACTATTTCAGAATAGGTTCCAGGGCGGCCCGGTTTTCGTTCAGCCAGGCATGAATATCTGTTACAATTTCACGAATACCAAGCTTTGGTTTCCAGCCCGTCAGGTTCGTTACGTTCGTATTGTCAGTAATATACAGTCGAATGTCGGCGGCCCGGTTTTCAGTAACCTGTTTGATTGGAATGGTTTTGCCCGTTACATCCTGACAGATTTGGGTCAGTTCCTGCAACGACGCACTGCTTTCGACACCACCCCCGGCATTCAGAATTTCGCCATTTACTTTATCCAGATTGTGCAATTCCCAGTCAATCAGTTGGTAGAGATCAGCAATGTGGAGCATGTCGCGGGTTTGTTTGCCCGTACCGCCGTAGCCAATGTAAGCGAGTTGCTGTTCAAAATAATGTTTGGCGATCCACAACACCATTACGCCCTGATCGACTTTGCCCATCTGCCACGGACCCGTAATGACGCCACAACGATTAATAACTGTCTTCAAACCATAAAACTCATTGTACTCCTGAATGAGCAGTTCGGAAGCCAGTTTGGTTGTGCCATAGAGTGACCGGGCGCCATCGAGCGGAAAATTTTCGGCAATACCTCGCGACGATACGCCCGGAACGGGTTGATCATCGGTGAGCACAAACCGCGTATCGGCTTCCTCAAAATTCAGGGTTTCAATCGTTTTGATCGGATAAACGCGGCTGGTCGACAGGAAAATAAAATTTGCCTTATGTTTCAGCGCATAATTCAGGCAGTTGACTGTACCAAACAGATTCGTGTTGATCAGGTAATCGGGCGTACCGTCCAGACCTGCCAAAACAGACGGTTCAGCCGAAGCCTCAATGACCGTATCGACGCCAGGCAGCGCATCGAAATCTTCTTTGTTACGTATATCGCCGTGTAGAAATTCGATACCGGCGGCTTTCAGTCGGGCCAGGCTTAATTCGGAGCCCCGACGTTTAAGATTATCGAGGGCAAAAATCTGATAGTGTGGATACTGCTGTTTCAGCGAAATAGCCAGCGATGAGCCAACAAATCCGGCTCCGCCAGTGATAAGAATTTTCATAAGCAAATGATTGAATGATTGAGTGACTGAATAAGATTTGCGGTAGCTATTCAATCACTCAATCATCAAAATTAGGTTGTGATACGCTTCAATTTAACGTTTTCGACAGGGCGAATAACCAGGGGTACTTTTTCAACTTTAACCGAGCTGCTATCCAAACCAAACCAGCGGTCTTCGGGAGTGGTAAAGCTTTTAATACTAAAGTAAATGCTCATGATAAATCGCTCGCTGCTTGGAAGTTCGTTCTCGTATGAAAGAAATTTTTCAAGTACAACAAAGCGAAAATCACCAATGACATTTTGGCGGCTGAGCGATTCATAGCGGCTTGTAATATCTACCTCTTTGTTTCGCACCATATCTTCGATCACTTTACGGAAGAACAGGTTAATACGTTGCTCAACGCGGAAACCCAGTTTAAATGTTACTTTATAAGCATCGTCAGGGGCAATGGTGTTCACTTTATACTCCATCGTGTAGGGGTCATCCGTCGTGTCGACGTGAACAAACCAGTAAATGTCAGCGCGTTTCGGACGTTTCTGAAAGATTGAATAAATAATTTTCGACTCAATTTCCGACTGCCGGGCGGCATTGCTCATAAACACAATATGCGTGGCATATTTTGGAATACTGATGTCGCGGCTAAGTTCTTTGATGGCCTGGGTGTATTGATCAATTCGGACATATTCGGTCAGGCGTAGTTTGATCTGGAACGCTTTTAGCCAGATGATCATTACAAAAGCCATCACACCTGCTATCAGGATCGAAACCCAGCCACCGTGGGTAAATTTGGCTAAGTTGGCAATCAAAAAGCAACTTTCTAAGGCCAAATAGAACACAAGAAAAACCACAACCAACCAGGCATTGTACTTATGAGAGTACATATAGTAGCTGAACAGAATCGTACTCATCATCATCGTCAGCGTAATCGCCAGCCCGTAGGCCGCTTCCATTCGCGACGATTCCTGGAAATAAAGAACGACACCAATACAACCGGCAAAGAGCAACCAGTTGATACTCGGAACGTAAAGCTGCCCTTTTTGATTGGAGGGGTAGCGTAAGCGAACTTTAGGCCAGAAGTTAAGTCGGATAGCTTCGCTAATCAGCGTGTAGGCACCCGTTAGCATAGCCTGGCTTGCAATGACCGTAGCCGCCGTGGCAACGCATATGCCGATGATCAAAAACCACTCAGGCATAAGGGCATAGAACGGATTTTGATCGCCAAGCGGTTGCCCCACAAGACTTTCAACGAAAGCGCCCTGACCAAAGTAATTCAGCATCAGGCAGGCTTTTACATAAACCCAGCTAACCCGAATGTTGGCCCGGCCGCAGTGACCCATGTCGGAGTAAAGAGCTTCCGCACCTGTTGTCGAGAGGAAAACAGCGCCTAACAGCCAGAAAGCCCCCGGATAGCCAGTTAGAAAATCATAGGCATACATCGGATTGACCGCCGACAAGATCGTCAGGTCATCGATGATATGAATGATCCCTAATGTTCCCAGCATTGTAAACCAGACCAGCATAATGGGGCCAAAGGCAGTACCGACGACGCTCGTCCCAAATGTTTGTATCAGGAACAGGAAAGCCAGGATACCCAGTACAATCGGGACAGTCGGAATGTGTGGATAAAGTATCCGTAATCCCTCGACCGCCGACGAAACCGAAATTGGGGGCGTAATGATACTATCCGCCAGCAGAGCGCTTCCTCCAACGATGGCCGGTATTGTAAGCCATTTGGCGTGCCGCCGAACTAAAGCATACAGCGCGAAAATCCCTCCCTCTCCCCGGTTGTCGGCCCGTAAGATCAGGATTACATATTTGACAGTGGTTTGTAGCGTAACAGTCCAGAAAATACAGGAAAGAGCTCCTCGAACGGCACTAGCCTGAATCGGCTCCGTAGTTCCTACAATCGAACGTAGAACGTACAGGGGCGACGTACCAATGTCGCCGTAGATGATACCCATTGCCACCAGCAGCCCGGCGGCTGATACGGTGTCTAAATGTTTTTTATCTTCCATAAAATAGGCTTGCGCCTTGTCGTTTTAGACGGGGTCAAAACGGGGCAAAGATAACCGATGTTTAGATTCATTAACGCTGCATTAACCGAAAGTTGATACGTACTGTAAAGCTCCGAAACAGCTTGATATCAACCGGTATAGGACGAAAACCAGATGCGCTTATCTATCGTACATATTAGTGCCGCTACTCATATCGGCTGACGTTTTGTTTAATTAGGTGTGTTGGTAGATGGCTCGTTCACATGAACGAGCCATCTCTTTATAAAAGCTATATCAGTAGTAGACTTTTAGTATGTTTTTTAGTGAAAAAGAGATTTGCGTAAGTTATTGATTAACAAGTTATTGTTAGTTGTTTTTTATTAGCGCTACGTAGAATCGGATCATATTCTGATAATCTTTGACACGGATCCGTTCGTTTGTTCCGTGAATACCCTGGGTCTCGGCATCATTGAGCGGAACGGGCGAGAAACGATAAATGGCAGAAGTCAGAGCCGAATAGTATTTAGAGTCAGTAGCCCCCAGCATTACGTAAGGCGCAACGATTACTTCGGGAAAAATACTTCTGATTGTTTGATGAATTTTTAAAAACGAAGGACTCTCTGGGTCTGAAACGACAGATGGATTATTGCCTTTGCCCAAAACCGTCACCTGAATACTGTCGTTTTCAATCACGTCCTTTACTCGCTCAATAACCCCTTCGACGGTATCGCCGGGTAGCAGACGAAAATTGACGGTAGCAGTTGCATCAATCGGTAATACGTTGTCTTTGGCACCTGCGCGAAAAATTGTGGGGGCCGTGGTGGTACGTATCGATGCGTTGGTCGACTTTGTCTGGGCCATCTGCTGCTTAATAAGCGGACCAAACAGCCAGCGATTGGTCAGGGCAATACGTTGCCCGAACGAAACCTCCGAAGCTAAATAATCCAGCAGACGATCAACCCCGCCATCCAGCCGGGCCGGAAAAGGATTCCGTTCCAACTTACTAACCGCTTCGGCAACCATCCCAATACTGGTTTGCACAGGGGGCATTGATGAATGCCCTCCTTTACCGATAGCTGTGAGTTCAAGACTTAAATACCCTTTTTCAGTAATTCCAATCAACGCAACCGATTTTTTCAAACCTGAAACTCCATCGGTTTTAATAATTCCACCTTCGTCCAGTACGTATTCCAGCGTTACGTTTCGCTGTTTTAAGGCGGCAGCAATGGTTTGAGCACCCCGTTGGCCCGACGTTTCCTCATCTTGGCCAAAAGCCAGAAACACGGTTCGCTCCGGCTGAAAATTGGTACGTAGCAAATACTCAGCCGATTCGAGCAGACCAATTACACTCATCTTGTCGTCGAGCGTACCGCGACCGTATAGGTAACCTCCTTCAATCAGACCATCGAAAGGCGGACGTTTCCACATGCGCTGCGTTCCCTGAATTACTGGGACGACGTCGTAATGACCCATCAGCAATATGGGCTTTAGGGCCGGATTACTTCCTTTCCATTCGTACAATAAGCCGTACTGATTGAAGGTCTCGTGTTTGAGACGCTGATGAACGAGCGGGAACGTAGTACGGATGTAGGTCAGGAATTTGTCGAACTGAGTCGTGTCTGTCAGAGCATAGTCGGTATACGAAACGGTCGGAATGCGGATGGCTCCGGCCAGATGCTGAATGGCCGAATCAGGAACTTCAATGGGTGAAGCTGGTGATACGTCGGTTAATTGGTGCGACTTCAGCCGGAACGTATTGACCAGTAAAACAAGAATCAGCAGGACCAGTAAAGCAGCAATGATTCGTAAAATTAATCGCATAGAGTAGGTCAGAATACGTAGTGAAATGAACAATCAGGAAGACGACCGGTAAGTTGTCATCGCTGCTTTTCATACGCTGACCCAAAAACGCCAATATTTGTTAAAAACGAAATACTGACTAATTAAAATGACCCTCAAACATTGGGCAAACTAGCATTCGTCCTATTTAACATGATGAAAACACCAAAACCGGGTAACAGTTGAACAGACTTCTTTCTGGTGCTTTCTGTATTAAGCTACCACTGATAAATCAGTGAGATGGATTTTCACCACCAACCTCCAGATCCCTAACGAAGTAATTCTGTTCTACGACACCGGTTTCGATGTTTCTAAAAATAGCAAGGCAACAAGCGAAAAGAGCATGGTGCTCTACCCCTGAGCTACACCGGAAACTCCCTCCCGATGGCCGGATTCGAACCGGCGACATCCCGCGTGACAGGCGAAGTAACTCTTATCTACGGCACTTGCACGAAAGCAAAACAGGAGTAACAAGCGGAGTGAGAACGGGGCAACGCTTGCCGGAATCGAACCGGATGACCTCATTCCTTATAGAAATCCCGCCATTCCTCCCCTTCTGGAGCGAAGTAACCCACTCCTACGACATCCTGTTTTTTGGGCCACGGACTTTCGCCCGTGGCACATTTCTTAGAGTACAATTTGTTCAATTGTGCTCAGCGTCGTTTGCCCTTCTTCAAGAGCCTGCAATACATCAAAAACCTTATCAGACCAACCCGCTATCAGGTAAACATCGTTTGGTTCAATACGTAGCGGAACGTTTCCGTAACCGGCCAAATCGAATAAATACAGTCTCGCGTCTGGAAACAATGTTTTGTACATCGTCCATTTGGCCGATAACGTATTCGACTGGCTATGGTTGGCGGTGCGGCTGTCCCACAATTGTGTATCTGTAAACAGCATCACCTTATCGGCTTTGTAGCGTTGTTTGATCAGGTCGTCAATTACCAGATAACCGTTGGTAGAATAGCCGACTTCCCCTTCGCGCCGATAAAATTCGTCGACGTTTGCCAGTACGTGTCGAGATGGCAACGTAACGGTTTTCCAGCGATCACCAAACATACCACTCAGTACGTTCCGGCATTTTGCCTGTAGGAGCATACCTAACAACAAACCAATGTCGTACAACATCACTTTACTTTTTGGCGAAACGGCCTGGCGCATCGAGCCTGATACGTCGCAGGCAACAACCACGCTTGTGGAGTAGTCGAAACCACGAAGATTTGCTACGCTTGCGTAAACAGCATCTTCGAGCGCTTCGAGCAGCATTGGTACGTGTCCGAACGACAATGTCTTTAACTCGCGGTAAGCCGATAAAAACCGGAAGGGCATTTGTTTGGCATTTCGAACCGCTTTTTCGTTAGCCAGCAACGTGCAGACTTTTTCTATATGCACACCGCTGACACCCGCTTCAAGTATATTGCGGAGGTTACGTAACGCAGCCATGTAGCCCAGACGTCCGCTATCGATCAGCTCTTTCCACTTTGCCCGTACGGCGGCCCGCTTTTCGAGTTCGGTGGCAAATGCATTCTGGCCCAGCGCGCTTAACTCAGTTTCCCAAGTGTAAGGCGTTTCTAATGTACCAGTCACAATTTTATTGAAAAGAGTCTGCTGAGCTTCGTCTTTTGCTTTCGGGTGAACCAGAAACAAAGCATCCCGGAGTTTGACTGCTGTATCCCGGTTGTATTTGGCAAACTGGTATTCATCAAATTTATTGAAAGCGACGGATAAACCTTTCTGCATCTGTTTCGAGATCCGGTTGAGTTTCTTGGCTGCCGTCCGTTGGTTCGTCAACTGGTAGTAGGCAAGAAGTTCGGTAATCTCATCCGGGCGCTGCACCGTCCGACCAACGGCTTTCCCAACTAAACCATCGCCATTATGCACTTTGGCCAGTTCACCCAGCAACACAACTGGTGCTGAGCGCAGATAAAGTTGCTCCCGAACATACACCGCCAATTTGGCCACGAAGACTGGATCAACTTTGTCAACTAATTCCTGAATTCGAGCCAGCCGTTGGTCTGCTTTCTCGTAAGAAGAATCGTTCAGCATAGTCGTGACCACCGCAGCATACAACTCCATCTCTGGCGCCAGTGTATACGCTTTAGCGCCTTCATGGTTGACGGTTTTCGTTACGTTGCGGTTGAAGATGTTGAATTTCATGATCGTCGGTGTCTGATAAACTTGACGATACAAAGGTTTTGGGTACCTGCGCAGTCTTTTTGCGTAGTTGAAAAAATTTTCAGTTTTTTTGAGAAATTTTTGCTGTCGATTATTATGCCAACCAACCGTAACGCCCTGATTCGGTACAGAGCTATTGATAATTGCCTCACCAACAGGTATCGACAATGGTCACTGGACGCGCTTATCGAAGCCGTTTCAGAAGCTTTATATGAATACGAAGGAATCGATAAAGGGATCAGTCGACGGACAATTCAGGCTGATTTGCAAATGATGCGAAGTGATAAGCTTGGCTACAATGCGCCGATCATTGTAATCGATAAAAAGTATTACGCCTATGCTGACCCAGCCTATAGCATTACGCAAATTCCACTGACGGGTCAGGATTTAGGTCGTATCAGCGAAGCGGTAGAAGTGCTCAAACAGTTCAAAGGATTTTCGCATTTCGAGCAGTTAAGCAGCGTTGTTCAAAAACTCGAAGCGCACATTTATTCGGCCACCACAAACCAGCGAACAATCATTGACTTCGAGCGGAATGACAATCTGAAAGGATTGGTTCACCTCGATGCTCTTTATCAGACGATTGTGCAGCAGAAGGCTATCCATATAACGTATCAATCCTTTAAAGCACATTTGCCGGCTCGATTTGGGTTTCACGTCTGGTGGCTGAAAGAATTCAATAACCGTTGGTTTGCGGTTGGCCTTCGGGGAAATCAGGCTGAGGTGCAGCACTTAGCATTGGATCGGATCATCAGCATCGAATCCGCTGATGAAGTTTCTTATCGCGCTAACCCGGACATAATTTCCACTACGTATTATCAGGACGTAATCGGCGTAACAGTTAGCCAAACGCTACGTCCCTGTAAGGTTTTGATTTACGTTGATGCGCAACACGCGCCCTATGTAGAAACTAAACCCATGCACCACTCCCAGCAAGTTACCGAACGGCGAAACGGCGGTATCGTTATTTCATTGAACGTTCAACTAAATTTTGAGCTGGAACGTGAGATTTTAGGTTTTGGCGATGGGATGACCGTCTTAGCTCCCGCCCGACTACGCGAACGAATTCGTCAGAAACTCCAGACGGGACTGGCTCAATACGAACAAGAGACAGAAATTAGTAACGTAACACAGGCTAAGTAATAGTTAATGTTACGTTACGCAATTGTATCCCAGAGCAGATAGCCGTTGAGGGCAATGATAATGACGGCTACGACCCAGGATAGCGCTTTCATCCAGGCTGGGTTTACAAACCGCCCCATTTTGATTTTGTCGCTGGTGAATTGCACCAATGGAACAACAGCAAAGCTGAGCTGTAACGACAGAATCACCTGACTGAGAACCAGTAATTCGCTCGTGCCTTGTTCACCGTAGAGAATAGCTACAATTAAAGCCGGGATAATAGCTAACAAACGTGTGATAAGTCGACGTAACCAAGGCTGAATACGGAGATTTATGAAGCCTTCCATGACAATCTGGCCTGCCAGCGTACCGGTTAACGTAGAGTTTTGACCAGATGCCAAAAGAGCGACTGCAAACAGAATGCCCGCCAGTTTGACACCCAGAATTGGGTCGAGCAGCCGGTGAGCATCGGTAATATCCGCTACCTGCTGATTGCCCGAAAAGTGAAAGGCGGCTGCTGATAAAATTAGAATGGCGGCATTAATGAAAAAAGCCAGGAATAACGAAACCGTCGAGTCAATCGTAGCGAACTTGATGGCGGTTTCCCGTCCTTTTTCATTACGTTCAAAATCGCGGGTTTGTACAATGCTTGAGTGAAGATACAGATTGTGCGGCATGACTGTAGCGCCCAGAATCCCGATGGCAATGTATAGCATACCCGGATTGGTAATAATTTCCGGACTAGGTAGGAGGCCCGCTGCTACGTCGGCAATGGCAGGACGTGAGACCAGCAATTCGTAGCCAAAACAGCCAATAATGAGGAAAATCAGACTGGCAACGATACGTTCGATGGTTTGAAATCCTTTGTTCTGTAAATACAACAGCAATAGTACGTCTAAGGCTGTAATCAAAATACCAACCGTAAGCGGAAGGCCAAACAGTAAATTCAACGCAATAGCTGAGCCGATCACTTCGGCAAGGTCGGTAGCCGCAATCGCAATTTCGGCTAAAAGCCACAAACCCACAGCTACGGGCCGACTGAAATGATCCCGGCAGGCCTGCGCCAAATCGCGGCCAGTGGCAATTCCCAGCTTCAGCGCTAAGTGCTGAAGTAACATGGCAAACAGATTGGAAATCAGAATGACAGATAAGAGCCGATAACCAAATCGTGCTCCGCCTGCAATGTCAGTAGCCCAGTTGCCCGGGTCCATATAGCCTACGGCCACCATCATGCCAGGACCGGCGTAGGCACGTAACGTTTTGAAGAAACCACTATTTGCCGGTACGTGAATAGAACCATGCACCTCAGATAAGGATTTGGTTTCGCTCTCCTGTCGCCAGCCTTTTAACGGTGTATTTGTTGCTTCCATTTAATTCCAGTATCGTTCAGGTTGCTTATATTTCTTTTCCGTGACCCTATTCAAGCAGTATTGGCTATAGGATATGGCGAGTTTCAATTGCCCCTTCTTAATTTCTTACTGAGTGGCCTGCTAACCAATAGGCAGTCAGGCAATATAACGTAACAAATATAAGGATTGTTGAAATAAAAATTTAGACTAGTCTAAATTTTTAGAAAGTTTAACATAAAAACTAACTTTGCCGGCAAACTGTTTTGGCTTCTATTGCCGTTCCAATTAGGACGTTGTTGCTTATGCATTCGTTTACTGAAGAAAATTATCTGAAGACGATTTATTATCTGGCCAACCGGCAGCAGGGGGAAGTGAGTACCAATGCGCTAGCAGAAATGACGTCGACAAAAGCTGCTTCGGTTACCGATATGCTACGTAAACTGGCTGATAAACAACTGATTCACTATAAGAAATACCAAGGGGTTCGTCTGACGGATGAGGGTGAACGGTTAGCCTTGCAGATTATCCGGCGCCATCGGCTCTGGGAAGTTTTTCTGGTCGAAAAGCTGGGGTTCGGCTGGGATGCTGTCCACGAGATTGCTGAAGAACTGGAGCATATTCGTTCGGAAGAATTAGTTACCCGTTTGGATAAGTATCTGGGCAATCCGCAGTTTGATCCGCATGGCGACCCAATTCCAACGCCAACGGGGCAAATGCCCGCAACCGGCTACCAGAAGCTATCCGACGTAGGCGTAGGCGAACGTGTTTGTCTAATGGCTGTGCTGGAACATTCAACCGAGTTTCTGCAACATCTCGATCATTCGAAGCTGACACTGGGCTGTACTGTGCTGGTAAATGAAATTAACACGTTCGATAAATCGGTGCTGGTGCAGGTTGAAAACGGACGTATCGTATTCGTCAGTCACGAAGTCGCCAAAAATTTATTAGTCAACTAAATGAGATAGTGTCGGTTTCTTGAAAATCGATACACTGGAATGAAACTATTAGACTGGTATATACTTAAACGATTTCTTCAGACCTACGTCTTTGTGGTACTGGTAATCGTGCTGGTTGTTGTAATGATTGACTACACCGAAAAGGTGGACAATTTTCATAAAACAAATGCACCCGGCAACGAAATTCTCTGGGATTATTATCTCAATTTCGTACCCTATTGGGCTAACTACATCAGTCCATTGATGGTATTTATCGCTACGGTATTCCTGACCTCACGACTGGCGGCCCGTACTGAAATTATTGCCATTTTAAGTAGTGGCGTCAGCTTTATTCGGTTGTTATTTCCTTACGTACTGGGGGCGTCTGTCCTGGCCGTGGCTACATATTTCATGGTTAATTACGTTATCCCCAAGGCGAATAAAACCCGGATTTCATTTGAGATAAAGTACATCAACGACGCCTATACATACTCCGGACGTAACGTTCACTTGAAAATTGCACCCAAAACCTACGCCTATCTGGAAAGTTACGCGAATGCGAGCAACACGGGTTATAAATTCACGATGGAGCGTATTGAAGGGAACCAACTCAAGGAAAAACTCTCTGCCGATCGTATTGAATGGGATGCCAAGAAAAAGAAATGGGCTATTTACGACTATAAAATACGGACCATCGATAGCCTGCGCGAAACGCTTACCTCCGGTTCACGTATCGATACTACGTTGAATCTGAAACCCAGTGATTTTGATTCGGATTTTAACCTGTACGAAACCCTAACCCGCCCGGAACTGAATCAGCATATTGAATTGCTACAGAGTCGCGGTTCCGACGGTGTAGAGACGTATCTGCTCGAAAAATATAGCCGTGACACCCGCCCATTTGCTATCATCATCCTAACGGTAATTGGCGTAATCATGTCGGCTCGTAAAAGCCGCCGGGGTGTCGGCTGGCAGGTGGCGCTGGGCTTCTTTCTGGCCTTTGCATATCTGCTGTTTTTCATGCTGGCAAAAGGCATTGCGGAAGGCGGTAACTTAAACCCAATTGTGGCAGTCTGGTTGCCAAACGCTATTTTTGCAGCCATCGGCGTATTGTTGTATAATACAATTCCGAGGTAAGTAATAAGTGATGAACGATGAGTGATGAATGTCGGTCAACAGGCAACATTTATCACTCATCGTTCATCACTTATCGTTCATCACTATGACAGATCGGCCTTCGCTTACAGATTACCTTCAGCTCCACTTCATCGTTGTGATTTGGGGGTTTACGGCTATTCTGGGTAAACTACTTCAACCGCTGGATTCGTCGGCGGTGGTTCTGTTCCGTACGTTACTGGCCGTTCTGGGCATGGGGGCTGTGCTTTGGTTTCGCAAGCAGTCCATCCAGGTTTCCCCAACCGATCGCTGGAAACTGCTGGCTACCGGCGCTTTAATTGGGTTGCACTGGGTAACTTTCTTCCTGGCGGCCCGAATCGCCAACGTATCGGTTTGTCTGGCCGGTATGGCGACCAGTTCACTTTGGGCGAGTGTGCTGGAACCGCTGGTGCTACGTCGGCGTGTACGGCTTATCGAGATTATTCTGGGGGGCGTCGTGATGGCTGGACTTTACGTCATTTTCCGGTTTGAATTTGATAAACTGGTCGGGTTGCTGGTAGCTGTATTCTCGGCGATGCTGGCTTCGCTTTTTACCATCATTAACAGTCGGTTTACGCAGCGATACGATGCCTTGGTGATCTCATTTTATGAAATGGCGGGGGCTGTTTTAGGAGCATTGCTGCTATGGTTTGGTACCCAGTCGCTTGATTCTACGGGTGCCCGGCCGTTGGTTCAATACGTTCCTGAGATGCCGATACAATGGTTATGGCTGATGATTCTGGCGTTCGTCTGTACGGTGTACGCTTATTCGGTCGGGGTTCGGCTGTTGCGTAAATTCACGCCCTACATGGCTGTTCTTACGGTTAATCTGGAGCCCGTTTATGGTATTCTTCTGGCGGTTCTGATTTTCGGTAACGACGAGCACATGACATCGGGATTCTATCTCGGTACGTTGATTATTCTGGCGGCTGTGCTGGCCTACCCCTTCCTGAACAGCCGCTTTACAAAAGCCGAAGCGCGTTTGCCAGCCTCGACTTAATTGCCTTGCATTGTATGTCTATACCTTTATCGCGAATTATTACAGCATTATTGGTCACTTTCGCCATCGTAGTGCTTGTGCCACTGATTGCTCTGGCAACATATAATCATCCTTCGCCTACCGATGATTACTGTTTCGCTAATACCGTTCTTCACTACGGATTCTGGCAGGCGCAACAATTTTATTACGATGGCTGGACGGGCCGATACTTCCACAATTTCATCGTTCACACCAATCCGATCATTATTGGGTGGTATGACGGTTACAAAATTTATCCAGTTATTCTCTTGGGTTTAGTGGTAGGAAGCTGTTACGCGCTGGCCAGCCAGTGGCTGTATCGTTACGTTGATCGCTACGTTAAATGGGGTGTTGCAATGGGGCTCTTTATTGGATTTATAACTACGTTACAAGGTATTCCTGAATATTTATACTGGTACACCGGATTGGCGAGTTACGGCCTTTCCAGTACGTTGTTTCTGTTTCTGCTGGCTGTGCTGATTGCTCACCAACGGCGAGGTTTTGGGTTGCAATGGAGCTACCTTTTAATAGAAAGTTTGCTGGTTACGGCGATTATCGGATCGAGCGAAATGACGATGGTACTGGTCATGTCGGTGCTGGGCTTTATTGCGTTTATCGAACTGATTCAACGCCGTAAACTGTCCGTTGCTATCCTGATTCTGCTGGGCGTTGGGGTTGTATCGTGTTATTACCTGATGAAAGCACCTGGCAATGCCATTCGGCTGGGTGGCAATCCGAATGGAAGCAACATTCCGTTCACGTTGATAGCTTCGTTACGTTACGCGGCTGAATACGTACCAAAGCAGCTATTACTGACGCCCTGGTTACCTCTATCGCTGTTGTATCTGCCGGTTGGCTGTAAACTGGTGGAAGATCGTCAGCGTGCTGGAGATTTGCCGCCTTACCTGCGTGTTCATCCCCTGCTCGGAATGTTATATAGCGCGGCTACGGTACTGGCTCTGATATCGTTACACTTCTACGGAGTCGGCATTCCACCAATCCCCCGGTTAATTAACCTCGTTAACCTGGCTTTCTGGCTGGGAATTCTTTATAACGTAACGCTGCTGATTGTGGCCTTTCGCCATCGTATCCAGCCTGTACGTTTTCAGCCTTATCTTCGTCCGGCCATGCTGGTAGCGGTTGTCTGGGCAATTGGGCTGGCTTCCGTCGGTACTTTGCTGCCGGTTGTTTACGGCGATTGGCTCAGCGGGCGGGCTGCTACGTACGACCGGGCCATGCTGGATCGGTATAAGCAACTGGCCAATTCGAATAATCCGGAAAGTTTGCTGACTCCTTTACCTAACTATCC
>NZ_JBMDWV010000077.1:0-6327 GCF_048594605.1 Spirosoma sp. | reverse complement strand
CCGTTACACAACCGACACGCCCAACGGCAACTACGAAGACATCGAGCGTTCATCTCAATCGGCGGAAAAAGTGAGTTTCTGGAAAGCCTGCGCCGACATCCGTGTCTGGGCACTTGCACTGGCTTATGGTTGCTGCTTTGGTATGGAAATTACCTTCGATGGCGTGGCTGCGCTGTACTTCTTCGACAATTTCAAGATGGAAGAAACACAGGCGGGTTTCTGGGCTATGCTCTTCGGCGGCATGAATATTTTCGCCCGGGCACTTGGCGGTATCGTGGCCGATAAAGTCGGGAACAAATACGGAATGCGCGGTAAAGGTATCTTGCTGGCCAGTATGCTTTTGCTGGAAGGATTGGGAATTATTCTCTTCGCTCAGGCCGGTAACCTTCCTATGGCCATTCTGTCGATGCTGGTGTTTGCCTTATTCCTGAAAATGTCGAACGGCGGTACGTACGCCATCGTTCCGTTTGTCAATCCAAAAGCCGTTGGTATCATTTCTGGCGTAGTAGGTGCGGGCGGTAACGTGGGTGGTATGCTGATGGGCTTTCTGTTCAAATCGCAGTCTATTACGTATAGTCAGGCATTTCTGTATATCGGTGGTATCGTTGCCGTAATCGGATTGCTTTTATTCCTGATCAACTTCGGAAAAGCCGTTGTGGTCGAACCAGCCGAAGTCGAATTGCAAACCGCTTAACGTAGACAAACCCCTAAATCCCCTAAAGGGGACTTAATTCAAGTGCGAGCCAAGTCCCCTTCAGGGGATTTAGGGGTTTTTATATTTCAAAGACATGACTCACCAAACTACCTGTTGTTATTGTGGCGTTGGCTGTGGAATCGTGGTCAAACAGGAACAGAACGGGCGCTTGAGCCTCGAAGGTGATAAGCAGCATCCATCCAACAAAGGCATGCTTTGCTCGAAAGGGATGAACCTGCATTATACCGTCATGGACCAATCGGACCGGCTGCTATATCCGCAGATGCGGTTCAACCGAAACATGCCCATGCAACGGGTCAATTGGGACGTAGCGCTGGAACGTACAGCAGCTATTTTCAAGACGTTTATCCAGAAATACGGTCCTGATTCGGTTGCATTTTACGTATCGGGGCAGTGCCTGACGGAAGAATATTATCTGGTCAATAAACTTATCAAGGGATTTATTGGCTCCAACAACATCGATACGAACTCACGGTTGTGTATGAGTTCAGCGGTAGTCGGCTACAAACTGTCGCTGGGCGAAGATTCCGTACCGGTTTGCTACGACGACATCGAAGAAGCGGATGTGTTTCTGGTCGAAGGGGCAAATCCGGCCTGGTGCCATCCGATTATCTGGCGACGTATTGAAGCGCACAAAGCGGCTAACCCAAACGTCAAAATCATTTGTATTGACCCCCGCAAGACTGATACGGCGCGTTCGTCGGATTTGCATTTGCCGCTACGTCCCGGCACCGATATTGTGCTGAATAATGCTATTGGTCGGCTATTGATCGAGAAAAATTATATCGACGAGGAGTTTATCGTCAATCACGCCGATGGGTTTACTACGTATCGCGAACAGGTCATGCTACGTTCGGTAGACGAAGCCGCTGAGATTTGTGGCATTCCAGCCGACGATATTCATACCGCTGCGAATTGGATTGGCCGCTCGAAAGGGTTTCTATCGCTCTGGACGATGGGCCTGAATCAGTCGGTGATTGGGGTAAACAAAAACCTGTCGCTCATCAATTTACACCTGATTACAGGACGTATCGGTAAGCCAGGAAATGGACCGTTCTCACTCACCGGCCAGCCGAATGCAATGGGTGGTCGCGAAACTGGTGGACTGGCGAACGTACTGCCCGCTCACCGCGACGTAACAAATGCAGCTCACCGCGCCGAAGTGGAAGCGTTCTGGAATAGCCCCGTCAAGATTGCCGATAAACCCGGACTGACCGCTACTGAGATGTTCGACGCGCTGACAAACGATAAGTTGAAAGCTATCTGGATTATTAATACGAATCCTATGGTGAGTATGCCGGATGTAAATGCTGTCGAAAAAGCCTTAAAAAATGCGCGTTTCGTGGTCGTGCAGGACGTATCGAACCGGGCCGATACGGTGAAGTTTGCCGATGTAGTGTTGCCCGCAGCGGCCTGGCTCGAAAAAGAAGGCACCATGACCAACGCCGAACGGCGAATTTCGTATTTACCGAAAGTACTTGACGCACCCGGCGAAGCTCTCCCCGATGTGGAAATCATCTGGCGTTTCGCGCAGAAAATGGGTTTCGGTGCTGATTTTACGTATACGAATGCCTCAGAAGTTTATCAGGAATATACCCGTATCACCGCTGGAACAAACGTCGACGTAACGGGCGTGAGTTATGCGTTGCTGAAGCAGAAACGTAGCGTGCAGTGGCCTTATACGCAGGGGGCAGTGGGCAAAGAGCATGGAGAGAACAGCAGTCAGCGGGGATCATCAGGAACGAAGCGCCTATTTACGGATCATCACTTTTACACGGCGAATGGGCGGGCGCAAATTCATGCGGTGCCGGATGGAAATGCGTCGGAGCCGACTGATGATGATTTTCCGCTGATTCTCACCACAGGCCGCATCCGCGATCAGTGGCACACCATGACCAAAACGGGTCGGGTGGCGAAACTGAATCAGCACATTCCGCAGCCGTTTCTGCAAATTCATCCCGACGACGCCAGGGCACGTAGCATTCAGGACGGCCAACTGGTTGAGGTTCGGGGCCGACGTGGGGAAGTTCGGGTGAAAGCGCAACTGACCGAGGATGTGAGGCCGGGGCTTTGTTTCCTGCCCATGCACTGGGGCAAGGTGTCGGCCGGCGCTCCGGGAAACAGTAACCTAAACCGGGCGAACAATCTGACAAACGCACTGGTTGACCCACGCTCGAAAGAACCAGATTTTAAATTCACCGCCATTGACGTAGTACCGTATCGTAAGCCCGTTGAAAAGATCATTATTATCGGTGCTGGTTCGGCCGGTTTAGGGTTCATCAATACGTATCGTTCCTTAAATTCGGATGACGAGATCCACGTATTCTCCAAAGAAATTTACCCGTTTTATAACCGCGTTCTGTTGCCTGATTACATCAGCGGGGCGCAATCGTGGGAGCAGCTTGTCAAACTACGCGAAGATCAGTTTGACGAAGCGAATATCATCGTACATAAAGGCGTAGGAATCGCTCATATTGACCGTAAAGCGAAAGTTGTAACGGATACCGATGGTGTTGAACATTCGTACGACAAAATTCTTCTGGGGACTGGTAGTCGGGCGTTTATGCCTAAAGGTGTACCGCGCCTTCCCGGCATTTTCAACATGCGGTCGCGGCTCGATGCCGATTCCTTAAAACCATTTTTTAACCAGCCAGACCCCCACACAGTCATTGTAGGCGGTGGGTTACTCGGTCTGGAGCTAGCCGCTTCATTAAGGCAAATTGGCGTTCGTGTTACGGTAATTCAGCGGGCGGGGCGATTTATGGAACGTCAGCTTGATCCATTAGCCAGCGAATTACTTTATCTGGAACTGCTGGATCGGGGCATTGACATTTATTTCAACGAAGAAGTGCAGACGTTTGTTGGTACAGACCGGGTTGAAGGAATTCGGCTGAATTCAGGTCGAACAATCCATTGCCAGGCCGTAGTGATCGCCATCGGAACCGAACCGAATACCGAACTGGCCCGCACTGCCGGACTCAACTGTAATCGGGGCGTAGTGGTAAACGATTATTTGCAAACTTCCGACCCAGACATTTTTGCGGCTGGTGAAGTTGCTCAATGGAATGGCCAGATGTGGGGAATTACCCTTGCCGCCGAACAACAGGCCGACGTAGCAGCCCGCTACATTGCCGGTGATATTTCGCAACCGTATCGAGGAAGCCTGGGCATCAGCATCCTGAAAATGGAAGGGCTACACTTATGCAGCATGGGCATAACCGAAGTGCCTGCCAATACCACAGACTACGAGGAAATTATTTTCATCGATAAAGCGAAACGATATTACAAAAAGTGCATCGTCCATAACGACAAGCTGGTCGGTGCCATTCTGGTCGGCGACAAGAACGAGTTTGCTGAATTCCGTGAACTTATTGCCAAAGGCGTTGAGCTATCCGATAAGCGTTTACAGCTCCTGCGTGCCAGCAAAAAAGTTGATCCGGTCGAAGGCAAACTGGTCTGTTCCTGCAATTCGGTTGGTCAGGGCAATCTGGAACGGGCTATTCAGGCGGGCTGCGCCGATTTTCAGCAACTGTGCCAGAAAACCGGCGCCGGAACCGGCTGCGGTTCGTGCAGACCAGAAGTACGTAGCATTCTGGAAAAAATGAGTGAATTAGTGTAATGCAGAAATCATGCGCGATTATTATACCATAAAAATCAACCTGCCCGGCGGAATCGTGTCGCCCGGTACGTTGCAGACCGCATTGCAGCTGGCCTACGACGCGAAAGTCAGGACGGTTCGGTTCGGGGCGCGTCAGCAGTTGCTCATGACGGTGCATTATGAGGATATGCGTTTTCTGGAGAAAGAGTTAAAAGAGCATCAGATTACGTACGAAGCCAACACGAATCAGTATCCAAACATTATCAGTTCCTATTGCGGAGAGGAAGTGTTTCGAACGGGTGCGTGGCTGCGCGAAAGCGAATACCACACCTTGCTGGATCAGTTTGATTATCAACCTCAACTGAAAGTTAATCTATCGGATCTCAATCAGAGCTTTACGCCATTTTTCACCGGCAATCTAAATTTCATTGCTTCGTCGGAACCTCACTTCTGGCATCTTTACGTGCGTCCGAAACAAAGCAATACGGTATTCCACTGGCCCGAACAGGTTTATACGAACGATGTTGGCCGTCTTGCCAAAGCTGTTGAAGACGTACTGCTCAATCAAGGGCATTCCGATGCCGAATCGCTGTTCAGAGCCGTTACGTCCGCAGACACGTTTATTACGCAACCCGCTACAGAAGAGATTGATTTACCCGAATTTTCGCTGCCTTATTACGAAGGTTTTAACCGGTACGGGCAACGGTCGTGGCTTGGTCTTTATCGGCGCGATGAGCAGTTTTCGGTTGCATTCCTGCTGGATGTCTGCGCGCTTTGCCTTAAAACACGTATAGGTGAACTCTGCACAACACCCTGGAAATCGCTTATCATCAAAGGAATTGAAGAAAAAGATCGCGCAGCCTGGTCGTACATTCTCGGAAAATATAATATCAATGTTCGTCATGCCGCCAATGAACTAGCCTGGCAAACCGAAGACCTCACCGACGAAGGAACAGCGCTCAAGCACTACGTTATGCGGTATTTTGAGAGGCATGATACCCGTACGTTTGGGCTATGCTTCGGTGTTCAGACGCAACCCAAGTCGGAGGTATTTGGCTCTGTATTGATCCGCAAACGGCCTTTGCTACGTATCGGTCAACTAGCCTTGTTCAGCGTGTACGATCTGTATTACACCGAAAACTTTAATCCGAACAGTCGAACGTATCATCTGTTTGAAAAAGGTTTGTTCAGGCTGCACGTACCGAATCAGGTCGGGCGACTTTGCCGCAAGTTCCTTACACGGCGTGCCCAGGAAAGTTCTGAAATCATTCGCCTGGAAACAGAGAAAACCGAACCTGTTCTGACCAACGTAGCAACCGTCTATCAGTGCCCTCATTGCTTTACCGTTTACGATCCGCAATACGGTGATGAACGTAGCAACATTCCGGCGGGTACCCCTTTCACTACGTTACCAACCGATTATTGCTGCTCAACCTGCGATGCCCCGAAAGCAGACCTGCGCGAAATCCAGGAAGTGCTTGTGAGTTGAGGTTAACAATTTAGGCACCAAATCTTTTTACATCATCCATTCTATGCAACCAGTGACTATTGCCCCTGTTTTCTTTGCCTTCGAAAACGACTTTGTGGAGTCGCTACGTTGCATTCCAATGGTTGTTCGTTACAAACTCGATACGTGCGGCATCAAGCTAAAACTTCCCGAATGGGTTAAACTGACCGTTGCCGACAAGGCCCGATTAGCCGAACAGCCTTGTTACACACCGGCCGAAATTGCCCGCTATCGTCTTGACCTGATTGAGCTTGTGCTGCTACGTTGCGGGCAACGGGTCAGCGACCTACAGAACGTAGATGCCGCTTGGGAAATACTTGGGGAAGTGCCTGCCGAAGTTCAGCAGAAAGCGCTGGAGTGGCAATGTGAGCAGCTAACCATTCATCAATGGCTTCAGCTTGACGTTTTACAACGGTTTGCCCTGGTTAAACTGAGCCGATCTGGTCACGAAGGCAAAAACTTTCCAAGAGCGATTAGCGAGTTCTTTGGGAAGAAGTAGTTTGGCTT
>NZ_JBMDWV010000076.1:0-3474 GCF_048594605.1 Spirosoma sp. | reverse complement strand
GGCAATTATCAAAGATACTTCGGCCCGCCAACTGAGCATAGTTGAACGTAAGTAATCCGTACGTCGTACATAACGAAAAATCGAGATTACCTCTGAATTCAGCCAGGTTGAACGGTGTATCTCCGTTGAACACCGCGCTTTGAAAATAAGTCGTTCCCGCCCAGACCGATTTCCAGAAGTTAGCCATCTTTCCGAAATAAGCACTTTGAAAGCGGCTTTCCTGTGTGAAGAACGTATTGTCGAAATACGCTTCGGCGCCAAAGTGAGCGCCTTCAAAGGAAGCTATCCGGTTAAATGTGCTTCTGGAAAAGCAGCTAACGCCCGCTACCGTCACCGACTGAAAATTAGCTTCGCTGTTGAACTTACAGTTTAGAAATGTAAGATTCTTCCGAAAATCACAGAGCGTAGTCTGGTCGTTACGTTGGCTGAAAGCAATCACTTTCCCTGTGAACACGCAATTCCTGAAGAAAACCGGCGACTCGATAACCGCTTTGCGCCGGCTTTCGGTTTCGGGGAACGTAGCCAACGTAGTGAAATCCAGATCACCGTCAATTGTGACGTTCTCCAATAAAACCGGCTCCTGTTTTCTGATCTTTTCGAGAACACTCGCGGCCGATACGTTTTTGCTGCTGGACGTAGCGTTGGTGGTACAGGAAACGTAGCACAACCCTAGCAACAGCATTGCCAGCCACTTACTTGCTCTTTGGCGAGCGGATAGACGACTGAATGGCGTTCTGACGATCATGTTCCCGAAGTTTTTGAGCGAAGGCTCCGCTCTTTTTCTGTTGACGAATGAAGCTAAAAATTTCCTGGGGCGAGTAAGCATTCATGTTGCCCGGTTTCACCATCGAGTTGAACTCGCGACGCAATTTGAGCGGACTCTTGATTGACTGCTGGTTTTTGAAGGAGAACAATTCCTTTTCGTAGCCCTGGCGAGCGGCATACCCATTTCTGAATTTTACGGGCCGGTCAGTCGTGTAGAAGAAGTTATCTTCTTCATAATCTTCATCGAACGTACCGTCGGCATCGACGACCAGCACCAGATAATAGGCTCCGTTCAGATTAGATGGCATGTTGTAGCTTACCTGCACACCCGCATCATTGCCGAAAAGCTGGTCGGAAAGGCTGCTACCCGACGGTATTGGCAAGTTCAGATTACAATTGCCGCCATCACAGGTGTATTTCCTGGAACCCAATCCCTTCGTTGTGTAGGTATGATGGAACAGAACGCCATAGTCATCGGCATTTCGGGCGTTGTAATAAATGTAATACGCCGTCCAGGGGGTTTGGGGTTTGGCATCGGCATTCCCATCGTTGTAAATATTCAGGTCAACGATTCGGGCCGTTGAGGAACCCGTACTCTCGTAGTCCGAAAAATCCTGATTTACCCAGGCCACCAAATCGACACCTTTTGTGGATGGATTGGGTTGCTGATCATCCTGCGGTTTGGTGTTCGCTTCGCTCATAACAAGCACTTCTTTATTTCCATGCTCATCATAGGTAATAAATGTATTCAGCAGGAAATTGTAATCGACCCAGATGAACCCTTTACTGCCCCAGGTGGTACCCCAAGAGTTCACGATTTTGAAAGCACCTCCTGCTCCTTTGCGATCGTCGTAACCTACGATGGTCAGGGCATGATACGCATGTTGCCCAACTTTGTTGTACGTAGTGTTCGACGACAGCACATTATCGCTATTCCAGGCCATAAAATTGTCGGCCAGCTTAGCGCCCAGGATCACCGGCATTTTATTGGCCAGTTGCTGTTTAATACCAACCACAGTGGGATCAATCAGGCGGTAGCTTTTAATTTTATGTTTAGCGGCCTCAGCATCCCAGGCGGGCAAAACAGTTGCCCTGCTACAGGTACCCATATCTGCGTAAGGCACTACGCTCAGGGTTGCTGCTCCCCGTTCCTGGAGCAAGTCCAGGTTATCGGTAAAAGAGCTTCCATTACAATTAGCGCCTTTCTGGCTCTTTCCTCCTTCCGGAATGGCGGTGAACAAATCGCGCGGACTAATCTGATACGTAGCATTGGTCAACTGAGCCGTTGTATAGCCTTTCGCAATCCCTTCGACGGTGGTTTTTGTGTAATATCCAATTGCCCAAGAGGAGCACGTCCCGTATTTGCCCTGATTCCCGACGGGCGGCATATAGGGTGTAAGATCAACAGAAGCTGGTAGGTTACCTGCTGAGGCATACCCGAAATTGGTCGAAACAGGCACCTCACTAAGGTCTTCCTTAGCAACACCTCCGAGTCCGAATTCCAATTCCGTAGGTGCGCCCTGATCGGGTGCAGGGACTTTGTCTTCTTCTTTTTTACAACCGAAGAGCAGCGTTGCAAGGAAAGTGGTAAGTACTAGTTTTTGAATATTCATTGGATTAAAAAAGAGAATGGTGTGGCTAATGACCAGAGCAAAGGTGAGCGTTTGGCAGCCGACAGGAAATGAGAAGGGATACCAACCGTTAAAATCGATGGCTGAATTGAGCAATTCAGGAATTGAAGGATAGGAACTCAGAGACGAGTCAGGAAGGAAATCGAATGAGTACGTATTTCGTATGTCCCAAACCGTACGTTTCCTGTCCGATACCGGACAATACGTATCGCAATACGCAAAGTAAAAAGTCTATTCAGGCGATACAATAGCCTTTTTACATTCTGGCAAACCATTTGATCAGCAAATATAGAACTAACGTAAACCCATGAAACGAAGCTATTTGGGCGAGTTCGAAGAAATCGTACTCCTGACAGTTGCCGTCATGGAAGGAGACGCTTACGGCGTGTCGATTACCCACGAGATTATTGAACAAACCGGTCGGTCGGTGCGGCTGAATCAGATTCATGCCGCTCTTCAGCGATTGGAAGATAAAGGGATGGTGAAGTCGGAAATGGGCGAGCCTACCGCCGAACGAGGTGGCCGACGCAAACGTCTGTTTACCGTAACGGCCTACGGTCGGCGAACCTTACAGGAGATCCAGGAAGTGCGTACCAGTTTCTGGGATCGCCTGCTTAATCCGCTCAAATCAGCGACAAGCTTATGAACGTATCACCCCAGCCTCCTCAGCTCGCCGACCGACTGTTACGTCTCTTCTGTGCTCCTCACCGGCTGGAAGAGGTGCAGGGCGATCTACATGAAGAATTTGTCTGGCAAACCAAACGGATTGGCAAACGGGGAGCGCAGTGGCGGTACTGGTGGGACGTACTGGGTTTTTTGAAGCCAAGATTTACCGTAAAACAAAAAGATCAGTCTTATTCGAATCCAGCAAACACAGCCATGATCCGTAACTATCTCAAAGTCGCATTTCGAAACCTGACCCGACACAAAGGGTACTCCCTGATTAATATTGGTGGCCTGGCGGTCGGAATGGCAGTTGCCATGCTGATCGGCTTGTGGATTTACGACGAGCTTTCCTACAATACGCATCACCAGCATTACCACCAGATTGCTCAGGTTATGCAGAACCAAACTTCAA